>NZ_AMZQ01000013.1 GCF_000313615.1 Campylobacter showae CSUNSWCD
TGACTTCGTGAGATTAAACTTGATATCGTTTGGAGATAAATTTACGCCGCGAAGGTGCGGGTTTGGCGGACAAGCAAATAAAATACGGGTGTCAAATTTAAAAATTAGCCGCGCAAATTTTAGTATAATACCCCAAAATTTAACTAGGCAAAAACGATGATAAACGACGAATTTTACATGTCTCTAGCCATAAAAAAGGCTTGGGAGTTTCAAATTTTAACCTACCCAAATCCCGCCGTCGGCTGCGTGGTTTTGGATGCCAGCGGTAGGTTGCTTTCAGTCGCTGCGCATAAAAAGGCGGGCTTTTTACACGCCGAGCCAAGCGCGATTTTGTTGGCGCTTTGCCAAAAAAGCGAGGCGTTTTTAAGGGATTTTTTACGCGCGTATAACGCGGCTTTTGGCGTCAAATTTGAAAGTGCTGCTGAGCTTGAAAATGCGGACTTACAGCCAAATTTCACCTACGAATACATCCTGCAAAATCACGGCGATCTGCTAAAAGGCGCCAAGGCCTACGTGACGCTCGAGCCCTGCGCCCACCGCGGCAAAACTCCGCCATGTGCCGAGCTTTTAAAGCGGCTAAAATTTGCCGAGGTCGTCATCGCTAGAGGCGACGAAAACGCCGTGGCAAGCGGCGGCGCTGAAATCCTGAAAAGCAGCGGCATATCGGTCAAATTTGACGTGTTAAGGCGCGAGGCGGACAATCTAGTAGAGCCGTTTCTCGCGTGGCAGAGCGGAAATTTTAGCTTTTTCAAGCTCGCTCTTAGCGCAAACGGCGTCGCAGTCGGTACCGCGCAGAGCAAGATCATCTCAAATCTAGCCAGCCGTACCCACTCTCACCGCCTGCGCAGCGTGGCCGAGCTGCTAGTTATCGGGGGCGCTACCGTCCGCGCCGACCGCCCGAGGCTAGACACCAGGCTGATAGAGCGCGGCAAAAATCCAAACGTGATGATATACTCGCGCGAGCGCGAGTTTGACGCGTCTATACCGCTGTTTGGCGTGGAAGGCAGGAGCGTGCGCGTGTCAAGCGATATAAACGAAGCTTTTGCGCCGCGTTTAACGATGTTTGAGGGCGGCGAAAACGCACTAAAAGCCCTAGACGAACGTGTAAAATGGCTACTACTCTACCGCTCGAGCGAGTTTTTAGACGCACCCGCGGCGAGGTTAAATTTAAAGCTCAAACCGCTATTTCACGGCGAGATTGAGGGCGACGTTTACGGATGGTATAAATTTGAGCGAGATTTGGCTAGAGTGCGTCAAATTTAGCTAAATGATTTTATAAATTTAAAGGAGAAAAATGAAAGAAATAACGCTAAACGGAGCGAAATTTCAGGTCGCGGCAAACACGATGGAGGAGCTGAAAAACGAGGCTCTGGGCGATAAAAACGGCGAGATGTATAAATTTCTAGCTAAATTTAACGCGAGCGAGCCCGATATCTTTATCCTAGACGGCTTTGCGACGAAGGAAAATTTAGAGCTAAAAGACGGCTCAAACGTCGTATTTATCAGGCGTGGCGTGATGCCCGGGCGAGAAGTGCTAAAGGCCATGATCGCCTCCAGAAACAGCCCCGAGCTAAACTCGGCGCTAGCTAGCGGTTGCGTGGGAGTGGCGGGACTTGGCGGCCTTGGCTCAAATATCGCGCTAAGCCTAGCGCGCACGGGAGTCGCCAAGCTCGTGCTGGCCGACTTTGACGTCGTGGAGCCTAGCAACCTAAACCGCCAGCAGTACTTCGTCCGCCACATCGGTATGAAAAAGACGGACGCGCTAAAAGAGCTCATCGCCGAGGTAAATCCATTCGTCGAGGTCGTGACGCACGACGTGACGCTAGACGCGAGCAACGTAGCCGAGATCTTCGCGCCGTGCGGCGTCATCTGCGAGGCATTTGACAACGTCGCGGGTAAGGCGATGATGGTAAACGAGGCGGGCGCGAGTCTACGGGACAAAAAGATCGTCGGCGCGTCGGGCATGGCGGGGTACTTTAGCTCAAATCTCATAAAAACGGTCAAATTTGCGCGAAACGTCTATCTGTGCGGCGATCTGCAAAACGCTGCGGGCGTAGGGCAGGGGCTTATGGCCGCTCGCGTGGCGATCTGTGCAAATCACGAGGCAAACCTTGCTATTAGGCTTTTGATGGGGCTTGAGGAGGTTTAAATTTGACTGCGGCGTGGTGTTTGGCGAGCGGTTTGGCATTTTTAACTCGCGCTCAAATTTAGCTTTGGCGAGTTTTTGATTGCGTTAAATTTGATCAAATTTCATTGCGATAAAGTTGAGAGTTTGCGTTTTGTTGCGTCAAATTTGGCTCGCAAATTTGTACTAAAATCGGATAAATTTTACTTGCCTGGTATTTGAATTAGCTGTTTGCGCTTGGTTGGCTGCACCGAAGTCTAGTTTCAAATTTTATCGCTAAATTTAATCCAAATAGGCGCTTATCCAGCAAGAAAAATTTAGCTACACTACTTCATATTCGGACGAAACGAGCGTTTTACGTCAAAGCCCTTACCGGCGATTTTTATATCGTTTGGGATTGCGCCTGCTGGGGCTTGGGCGTCCTTTTTGGCGGATAAAAACTCTACTAAGCTTTGCCAAACGAAATCAGCATCCAGATAAAGCCCTATCGCGCTAAGTTGCGGATTTATCGCTACAAAGTCGGTAGTTTTCGTTTTTTTAAAAAGCACGATCGGCGCATTTAAAATCTCGTCTGCGCTTATCGCTTTGCCGTCGCGAACGATGTTTTTTAACGATTTTTCACAGGTGGCGTCTAGGGGGTATTTTATGTCGAGCAAAATATCCTCTCTCGTGGCGCGATCGCCTATCTGCCAAAACTGCGAAACGGGATAGGCGCGCAAATCGTTGTTAAACGTCAAGATCCCAGTTTTGTTATCGGTTTCTTTTAGATCGAGGCTGGTATAGATCTCGCCATCAGCGGCGAAAATATGAACTAATTTTTTACCGATAAAGATGATAGAGTGTAGCAGGCGCGGCACATCGTTGATGTCGGTTTTGTTTAAATTTATAAATTTACCGCCCGCAAATCGGTGTCCGCCCAGTTTTCGCTCAAAATCTATTTGATCTATTTTGTTTAACTTCCATAGCTTATCCGCGCTTACCGGAGTCGAGTTTCTACGGTCGTAGACTAGCGTCTCGTCAAGGCCGTATTTTGAGACCATAAAGTCGTAGTTGTCTTTAAATTTCGAGATTATTTTCACGTCGCGCCTTTAAATTTACCTTGCCTTAGCTTCAAAAAACGCCGAGATTAGCGAGTTAGTGCCTTGATTTATAAATTTTTGCATCGCTTTTTCGTAGACGGACGGCTTTTCCCAGACGGGCTCGGCCACGCCGCTTAGCTTTTCTAGCTCGGCGCGCGCCGAATAATAATCGCTCACCTCGTCGATGAGCCCGAGTTTTGCGGCATCGCTGGCGAGAAATACCCGCGCGTTTGCCCACTCTTTGCTTTTGTTCGCGTCTAGATTTCTATCGGCTGCCACGTCGCTTACGAACATCTCGTAGCTAGCGTTTACGAGCTCTTGTAGCTGCTCGCGCTCGACTTTGCTCCACTGGCGCACAAAGGTCCCCGCCTCTTTATACTCGCCCGCCTTTACGACTTGCTGTGAGACGCCGATTTTTGCTGCTAGCTCGCTAGCGTCGGCGCCTTGCATTATCACGCCGATCGATCCGATAAACGCGCCCGGATTTGCCAAAATCCTGTCCGCGCCCGCACCTGCGTAGTAGCTCCCGCTCGTCATCGACCCGCCCACATACGCGACCACTGGCTTTTTGGCGCGCAGATTTTTGACCGCGAGGTGCAGCTCGACGCTAGGCGCTAGCGCGCCGCCCGGACTATCGATATAAAGCAGCACGCCCTTGATGTTACCGTCCTTGCGCGCGGCTTCGATCTTTTCTAGCGCCTCGTTTGCGTCCATGATCGCGCCTGAGAGGTTGATTTGTGTTAGATTTGGCGGATTTACGCTCTCGCCTTTGCCGCTAAAAAATATCAAAAATACGATGAGTAAAAAGAGCATCGCCTTAAAATAGGTGTTTATGAACCTAAAAATCGCCACAATCGGCGCAAAAATAAATCTCAAAAATCCCATTTTTTTCCTTTAATTTATTTAAAATCGGGGCGCATTTTACCATTTAAATTTATAAATTTAGCTAGCGGGCCAGATTTGAGATGTGGAGTTAAATTTTGTGGCTATTCTCTAGCGTGTGTCAAATTTTACTCGTCGTTTGGTTAAATTTGGCGACGCAGTTTGTTTAGATTAGTTTAAAGGCGCAAATTTAGCCTTAAACTCGACATCTAAATTTGCGTAAAAATCGGTTTTGATTTAACTTACTTTAAAGCGTACGTAAGGCCGGTGACGGGCTAGAATTCTGCATTTGTTTCCCAAATTGCATCTTGGGCTTTTGCATCCACTGCTGCAAGCTCGGCTAACTTGCAAAACGCCTCCCAAATCTCCTCGCGCTCCATAGTGTCGATGCTATGCTTGGCGTCTATCGCGTTGAAAACGGCGATAAATTCTTTTAAAATTTCGGTTTTCTCAGTCTTGAGCTCGTCTCTTGCGGGCTTTGCTTCGAGCGCGCTTAGCTTCTTATGCGCATCTATGTAAGCTTTCATAGCTTTTTTGGCTGTCGCCGCACTCACGCCCTCTCTGCCGTCCCAGCCGCGTAGCGGGTTGTTTAAATTTGCCGCTAGCCACTGCTTGCTTCGCGGTTGTCTGACTGCGAAGTTTTCTATATCTTTAAACTGCGCTCTAGCGGCCTCACAGGCGCTTTTGGGTGCTGACCAGAGCCAAAGGCGCTTTAGATGCGGTAGTTGCGCCCTCGTCGGAAAGCGTTCAAATCCGTAAACGTCGCTTAGCCAGACGTCTTTTAGGTGTTTAAATTTGGCAAGCGCGTCGATGTTTTTTAGCGTGCCGCCCTGTGCGTTAATAAAAATTTCGCGCAAATTCGGAAAACTCGCCGCAACGCATGCAAGATCTATGTACTCGCCGCGTTGCGAAAATATTCGTAGATCGCGCAGTTTCTCAAGCCCGCGAATGCAAAACTCGCCGCCGTTTAGCTCTAGCTGAACACTCAAAAGCTCACCGTCAAAGGGGCAGCGCACGCTCTTTAGCCGCGAGGTATCGCCATTTATCGCGAGTCGCCACAGCGAGCCGTTTAGCGTGATCTCCTCCGTGCCGCTTGCGTGCAAGACGAGCTGCTGCAAGCGCGTGCGCGAGATATCTAGGCTTTTGCCGACGCAGTTTAGCTCAAGCTGCGTCATCATCGGCGTCGCTCCTAAAAAATCTTTCAAATTTTCATCCCAAATTTTGCTTTTTATCTCGTAGCAAAACGGATTTTTACGCGCTAAATCGGCGTAGAATTCTCTGCTTTGGGGCTGCGAAATTTCAAGTTTTTTCTTGCGAGCGGATTTAAATTTGGCGCGAATATCCTTGGGAAGCTCGTTCCATGCAAGCTGCATGTAGATCTGTTCGATGCTTTGCAGGCTCACGCACTCGGACGGCTCGCAAATCGAAGCGGCATTGCCGATGAAAACGGGCTTGGCATCTAAAATTTCATCCGTGCCGAGATAAAATTCTCCGCGCTCCCAAAAGTGATGATCGAAGTAAAACGGCTTAAGCTTAGCCGCTTCTTTTAGGCTGGGCGGCACGCTCGTAAAGCCGTCCAAAACGAGCGCGACGAGCCCCATCTGAGCGCTTAGGATCTGCGCGGTAAAATACGCGTCCCGCCTCTTAAGCTTTACAGCGAAGAGATCGCCGATTTTGGTTTCCATTTTTTCTCCTTTAAATTCGCTTTGCGGCGTGCCTCTGGCGGGGCGGCAAATTTAAATCGTCGCTAAATTTGCTTTAAATTTACCTCTGCGCCGCCAACAAATAGCCGCTCGCAGCCCCTCGCGTGCAAGATGAGCATGAGCGGTAGCTGCGTCGCGTCAGCGTCTGCAAAACCGCCGTAGAGCGCGAGGTCGGCTAGCTTGCCCCCTTTTATCTCGCCTACTTCTAAATTTAGCGCGCTTGCGGCGTTTTTAGTCGAGGCTAAGAGTAAAATTTTAGCCAGCTCTAGCGGATCAAAATCTGCATGAATGAGCAAATTTGCCCGCAGTTCGTCAAGGAAATTTAAGCTCATATTTGAGCTAAGCCCGTCCGTGCCGATGTTTACGCTCACTCCCGCATCCAGCGCGGCGCGTAAATTTAGCGTGCGTTTGCTAAGCAGCCTGTTTGAAACCGCGCAGTGTGTGAGACTGTGAAGCTCGCGGTCAAAGCCCGAAAAATCATCCGCCCAAACGCAGTGTGTAAAGAGCGTGCGAACGCCAGCAAACATCGCCACAAACGAGCTTGGCGTATAAAGTGGGCGCGCAGCGGGTTTAAATTTGCCCAGCCACTCTTTAAAGCCGCCCGTGCCGCCCTCTAGCCAGTTTTTTTCGTGACGGCTTTCCATAAAATGCGTTGAGACGACTAAGTCCCGCTCGCGGGCTAAATTTAGTGCCGCGGCAGCTAAATCAGGGTGCGTAGAGTAGGGCGAGTGCACCGAAACAGCGGGCGTAAAAAGCGGACTTTTGCGCTTTTGCGACGCTTCAAAGCGAGTGATAAAATTTGCCAAATTTTGCTCGAGCGCAGCTTCGTTCGTGCCTAAAATTTCGTTAAAAAACACGACTCTGCCGCCGCAGTTCGCGCAGGCGTCTAAATCTCCGCCAAAGCTAGAAACCGCTGCGAAGCTAGCCACGCCGCTACGCTGCATGGTTTTTATCGCAGCGGCGATGACGGCGTTGTTTGCCGCCTGTGAGAGCGCGCCGCGAGAGGCGATAACCGAGCTTAGCCACTCTAAAAAATCGCCGTAAACGAGGCTGGTTTTGTTTGCGCTAAACTCCAGATGCACGTGCGGGTTGATGAAAGCGGGCGCCAAAACGGCGTCCGGGTACTCAAAAAACCGCGCGCCATCGTATCTTTTTCGCAGCTGCTCGGCCTCGCCAACGGCTTTGATACGTTCATCAAAAGCGACCGCCGCATCCTCTAAAACGGTAAAATTTTCGTCGCATAGCATTGTAAATTTTGGTTTAACGATGATCATTTTTTAAGCTCCTGTTTTTCGTGATTGTAGCGAAAATTTAGCTTAAAAAATGTATAATCAAGGCTAAATTTAAATCTTTTAAAAGGCTAAAAATGGAAACAAAATCTAAACTAATGGTCATCCAAGGCCCGAATATCAACATGCTGGGCACGCGCGAGCCTGATATCTACGGCTCGATGAAGATGGAGGATATCCACGCGCAGATGAAGCTTTTTGCCGAGCAAAACGGCATCGAGATCGAGTTTTTTCAGAGCAATTTCGAGGGCGAACTCGTCGATAAAATCCAAGAGTGCTTTGGCGAATTTGACGGCATCATCATAAATCCAGCCGCCTACACGCACACCTCTATCGCAATCCGCGACGCTATCGCAGCCGTCGGCCTCCCGGTCATCGAGGTACATATCAGCAACATCCACCGCCGCGAAGAATTCCGCCAAAAAAGCCTCATAGCGCCGGTGACTGCGGGGCAGATCGTGGGCTTTGGGCCTGTGGGCTATCACCTAGCTATGATCGCTATTTTACAAATTTTCGAGCAGATAAAAGCTCTAAGAGCCGCGAGAGAAAAAGCGGAGTAAGATAGGGCGAAGTTGAAAAATTTTATCCTAAAGGACGAAAATGCCGTTTACCACGAGTGCGGATACAGCTGCGATAACGCGATATTTTTGAGTCTTGCGGGGCGCAAATTTTTCCTCACCGATGCGCGTTATAGCATTGAAGCGCGCGAACTTTGCAAAGACACCGAAGTGATCGAGGTCGAGCGAAATTTGATAAAAGACGCACGGCTGTTTTTGCGAAAGGCGGGCGCTCGTGAGCTTAGCTACAACCCGTACGATTTTAGCGCGGGCGAGTGGGAAGCCCTAAGCAAGGGGCTTGGGATAAGATTTAAGGCGCGGGCGAATTTTTCGCAAATTTCGCGCATAGTAAAATCAGAAGACGAGATAAAAATTTTAAAACGCGCGGCGCAGCTGGGCGCCGAAAGATTTGACGAATTCGCCGCGTTCGTGCGCGCTAGCGGTGAAGGAATGAGCGAAGAGGAGCTGTTTTTTAACGCCGAGCTCATCTTTAAGAAAAAGGGCGAGCTTGCGCTTAGCTTTTCGCCTATTGTCGCTATCAACGAAAACGCCGCCAAAGCGCACGCATTGCCCGGTAAAAAGCGGCTGCGACAGGGCGATTTGCTCCTGCTTGACGCGGGGGTTAAATTTAACCGCTACTGCTCGGATAGGACGCGTACGGCGTGCTTTGACGAAAATTTTAACTTCGGCAAAGAGCAAAATTTTAAAAACGCCAAGCGGCAAGAAATTTACGAAATCGTAAAAGAGGCGCAGGCTCTTGCTATCGCGGCGGTTATGCCCGGCAAAAAGGCGCGCGAGATTGACGCGGCGGCTAGGGATTTTATCGCCTCTAAGGGCTACGGCGAGGCGTTTTTTCACAGCACGGGACACGGCGTGGGAGTCGATATTCATGAGCTTCCGTTTATCTCAAAGCGCGGAGAGGTCGTGCTAAAAGAGGGGATGGTCTTTAGCGTGGAGCCGGGGATTTACTTGCCTGGCGAGTTTGGCGTGCGCATCGAGGACGTCGTGGTCGTGCGCGAAAACGGGGCCGAAATTTTATGAGGGTAGCGGGGGCGAGACGGTTTGGCAAATGCCTCTTTTTCCCGAAGGTTTTTGATTTTAGACCGGGCTTTAAAAATAGCGTTATTTTGGGGCTTGGCGGTAATATCGGCGACGTGAAAAAGCGCTTTAATGGGCTGTATTTTAAACTTAGCCGAGACAGCAGGTTTCACATCGTAGAAAACTCGGCGCTCCTCATAAACGAGGCGTTTGGGTTTAAGGAGCAGGCTGATTTTACAAATGCCGTAATGCTCGTGCAAACGAGCCTTGCCGCGAGGCAAATTTTAAAAATAACGGCAAATTTAGAAAAGCGTTTCGGACGCGTGAGAAGCTTTAAAAACGCGCCTAGGACGCTTGATATAGATATTTTGTATTTTAGCGGACGAAGTAGAAACGACGCGCGGCTAACATTGCCCCATCCCGGCGCACAAAGCAGGGCTAGCGTGATTTTGCCGCTTGGGACGATGAAGCGCGTTAGCAAAAGCGGAGTGAGATTTTAAAATTTAGCGGCTGCAAAGCCTAAATTTGAAGCGGGAACGAAAAATGCATAGCCTTTGCCGCGACGATTTTGGCTAGAGGCGGCTAAATTTAGCGAGAAACGAAGGAGAAGATTTGGCGACGAAGTTTTATACGTTTACCGGCGAGAGCAGTATGGAGGCGCTCAAAAAGGCGCAGGCTCAGTGCGGTGAGAGGGCGATCTTGGTAACGACGAAGCAAATTCAGCCAAAGACGATAAATAAAAAGCCTCTTTATGAAATTTTAGTTAGCGTCGAAGAGGACGCGAGCGAGCAGAAAAAAAATCAACCTCAAAAGCAAAATTTAAAAGGCTACGAGGAGTTTTTGCGCGCTCAGGCAGCAAAAGAGGAAAGACCGCAAAAGATCATTTTAGACGAGCGCGAGCTTTTTGAAGTCGAAGCTCAAAGCGCTTTAGCTGCGGCAAATTTTAGCCAAAACTCCACGAACTCAGCCTCGCAAAATCAAAACTACAAAACCGCTCAAAACAGCGGCGAGGACATACTCCTAAACATCTCAAAAGCCGCAAAAGAGATAAGCCAAATAGCAAATATCGAAACTATGCCTAGTCGCCAAGATCAAAACTACGATAAAAAGATAGACGACGTCGCAAGGCAGGTAAGTATGCTAAGCGAAAAAGTAAATATGATAGCCGATATGTTCTGGGAGGAGAGAGCGGGCGCTAGAAACAACCTAAGCATACCGCCCGAGTTTGCCGGCATCTATAAGGACGCCAAAAATAGCGGCATGAAAGAGGAGCACCTAGAGCAGATAATGAAAATAACCGTGGAAAATATGTCGCCCCAGATGAAGGCTAATCCTACTGCGGTTAGGAGATATTTTAGTTCGTTACTTAGAAAGATGCTGCCGTGCAGAAGCGAAGAGGATGATAGAAAACAAAAGATAATGATGCTAGTTGGACCGACCGGAGTTGGTAAAACCACGACTCTTGCTAAACTTGCTGCAAGATTTGCTTACGGAGACGGTAGGCGAGTAAAAACAGGCATTATCACGCTTGATACCTACCGTATCGGGGCGGTCGAGCAGCTGTTTCAATACGCAAAGATGATGAAGCTACCGATCCTTGACGTTATCGAGGTTGAGGACTTTAAAAACGCACTAAAGCAGCTAAATCACTGCGAAGTGATCCTAATAGATACCACGGGCAGCTCGCAGTACGATAAAGAAAAGCTATCAAGACTAGAAAAGTTTATAAAAAGTACGGATGCGCATATAGACGTGCATCTGGTGCTATCGGCCGGGGCAAAGATCGAAGATATGCTTGAGATTTACAACGGTTTTAGCTTTCTTGACATCGATACGCTGATTGTCACTAAATTTGACGAGACGAAGATTTTCGGAAATGTATTTTCGCTAGTTTACGAGACGAACAAGCCGGTTAGTTTTTTCTCCGTCGGACAGGAAGTGCCAGACGATATCTTGGTGGCAAAGAGCGAATTTTTAGTAAGCTGCGTATTAGAGGGATTTAGTAAGGAACATAATGAATAATCAGGCTGAGAAACTAAAAGGCATAGTGGCTGCCCAAGCCAAGGCAAAAACTACGTATTTTATCGCCGTAACCAGCGGAAAGGGCGGAGTCGGCAAAAGCACTATAAGCGCAAATTTGGCTAACGTCTTGGCCAAAAGCGGGTATAGAGTCGCTCTTTTTGACGCGGATATCGGGCTAGCGAATTTAGACGTTATATTAAACGTACGCGTTAATAAAAATTTGCTCCACGTACTAAAAGGCGAATGTTCCTTAAAAGATATTTTGATCGAGATAAAGCCGAATTTGACATTGATTCCTGGCGAAAGCGGTGAGGAAATACTAAAATTTAACAATCAATTTTTATGCGAGCAGTTTTTTGCCGAATCGGCGAACCTTGACGGGCTTGATTTTATCATCATCGATACGGGCGCTGGTATAGGCGGAAACACGCGGTTATTTTTAGAGGCTGCCGATGAGGTCGTGGTGGTTACTATGCCCGATCCTGCCGCGATAACTGATGCCTATGCCGTTATAAAAATCACATCAAAAGACAAAGACAATCTTTTGATGGTTTTTAATATGGTAAAAAACGAAAAAGAGGCGATGAGGATATTTGAGCATATCCAAAAAGTAGCCAAGGCAAATATCGAAAATCCGCTAAATTTGGAGTTTTTGGGAGCTATTAGCGAGGATAAAAACGTCTCTCGTAGTATAAAACAGCGCACGCTATTTACCGACGATAGCGAATTTTGTCTGCCGAGCTTGGAGTTAAATCAGATAGCTCAAAGGCTTATTTCAAGATTGGAACAAAAAGTGCTTAAAGATGGTCAAGTCAATAGCTTTAGCGCCTTTTTTAGGCGTATGATAGAGCAATTTTAATATTAGGATTTAATTTTGAAAGCGGAAAATTTTATAGCATTTTTTACTGTTTGCGGATTTTTTACGGGAGTCGTTTTTTCGACGTTAAAGTTGAATGATCCAATACAAATACTACTTTATACTTTTGTGATTACGTTTTTCTTTTATCTCGTGATTCACGTTATCATAATGAACTATATCGACGTAAGATTGTCGGTTAAAAAGAGATTTGATAAAGAACAATATGAACAAGCAGCTGATTATCTTATAGCTGAACTTGGAGTAAGAGAAAAGCGTATAGATAATATTTTAAGCAAGATAACTAGCGAAAATATACTAATAAAGCAAACGCTAGGCAAAAATGGCGAAAGAAATGCAAAAGCCGCATAATCCTTATGCCTCAAATTTGAAAAAGGAACAAGACGAGGTCGTGCTAGCCTACACGCCCGCTCTTCGTGCGATGGCTTTCAGGCTAAAGGAGCGCTTGCCCGCTCATATTGACGTTGGCGACCTGATCGGCGCCGGGCTGGAGGAGATGGTAAAGCTCTCTAGAAAATACGACAAAGAGCAAAACGACTCGTTTTGGGGCTACGCGCAAAAGCGAGTTTACGGCGCGATGCTTGATTTTTTACGCGGGCTTGACGTGGTTAGTCGCTCGGACCGAACTTTGGTAAAGTCTATCGAAGCTTTGGTAAATGAGTATTTTAATAAATTTGAGTGCGAACCCGACGATGCGTATATCGCAGGAAAGCTAGGTATCGACGTAGAAAAAGTAAGCGAAGCAAGGAACGTGAGCGCCGTCGTCGCCGTCTTAAACATCGACGATCAAATGGAGCTAATGAGCGAGGAGAATACGCTAGAACGGGTCGAAAAAGAGGATTTGATAGAAAAGATAACTCAAATTTTAAACGAATTTGAGGAGCGCGATCAGCTCATCGTACAGCTTTATTATTACGAAGAGCTGAGCTTAAAAGAGATCAGCGAAATTTTGCAAATAACCGAAAGCAGAATCTCGCAGATCCATAAGCGCTTGATGGAAAAAATAAGAAAAAAGCTTGAGGGTAAATAATGGCGGACATTTTAAGTCAAGAAGAGATAGACGCGCTACTAGAAGTCGTGGACGACGACGATGCTAGCGAATCTATCGGCGAAAAATCAAAAAAAGAAGAACAGCAGCAGGTAATAATTTACGATTTTAAACGCCCAAACCGCGTGAGTAAAGAGCAGCTGCGCGCGATAAAGGGCATACACGACAAGCTTGCGAGAAATTTGGCTTCTCAAATTTCAAGCGTTATGAGAAGTATCGTGGAGATCCGTCTGCACAGCGTCGATCAGATGACGTACGGCGAGTTTTTGATGAGTTTGCCAAGTCCCACTAGCTTTAACGTCTTTTCGATCAAACCGCTTGACGGCAACTGCGTTTTGGAGATAAACCCGAGCATCGCGTTTCCGATGATAGATCGCTTGCTAGGCGGTAACGGCGAGGGCTTTGAGACTAGCAGGGAGCTAACCGATATCGAGGTAAATTTACTCGATGCGATCCTGAGGATGATGATGCAGCGCCTAAAAGAGAGCTGGTCGATGATCACCGATATGTATCCAAACGTCGAGGCAAAAGAAAGTAGCCCAAACGTCGTGCAAATCGTAAGCCAAAACGAGATCGTGATAATGGTCGTCATGGAGATCATTGTAGGCAACTCAAGCGGCATGATAAATATCTGCTATCCGGTTATCTACCTTGAACCGATCTTAAGCCGCCTAGCCAACCGCGATATAATGCTTGGCGAAACGAGCGCGAAAAAGAGCCGAAACAAAGAGTTAAAAACGCTAATAGGACGCGCCGAGGTGCTATATGAGGCGATACTGGGCAAAAGTATCGTTAGCGTAAACGAGTTTTTAAATTTAAAAGAGGGCGACATACTGCGTCTTGACCGCTCGGCAAACGACAAAGCTATAGTTACGATCGATAAAAAAGAGGTATTTTTAGCCGAAGTCGGGCTGCATAGATTTAGAAAATCTATCCGTATAGAAGAGCTAATCAGAAGCGACAAAGACGAGATCAAAAACATCCTCGAGCAGTATGAGGAAGAACGCAGGTCAAAACTAATGAGCACTGAGCATGAGGACGAATACTACGATGATGATGATATATTAGGCGAGGATGAAAACAATGAATGATTTTTTTAAAATTTTCGTAAACGAGGTAAAGGCTACAATTGAAGGGCTAACGGGTAGGACGCCTGAAATAGGCGAGAGAAACGAATACGACGCACCCAAACAAGAAGGCATAAAGCCGCCTCTAGCCGTTGCAAACATAGCCGTTAGCGGCGATACGACCGCAAAAATGATACTAGTAGCCACGCCGGTGCTAATGAGCGCGATCGGGGAGTGGATGCTCGGAGAAGAAGAGATCTCGCGCAACGAAAATTTAAGCGAGGACGAGCTAGACGCCGCAAAAGAGGTGTTTTCAAATATTATGGGTGCGTTTTCCACGAGCCTTGGCGCGCAAAAAGGCATGCCGAAGCTAAATTTCGAAGTCGCAAAGGTAAATTTCCTCGACGAGAGCGCAAATTTTGATTTGAACGCATTTGAAAAAATATACGTCTATTCCATTAAAATCGGAGACGTCAGTGAGCAAATCGCCGTCGTGCTTGACTTTGCATTGGTGAAATTTTTAAATAAAGATCACAAAGAACCGGCCCAGCAAGCAACTCCTGCAAAAGGCGATTTAAGCATCGAGGAAATGCGAAATATCGGGCTCATAATGGATGTACGCCTGCCGCTTCACGTGCGTATCGGCTCAAAAAGAATGCTGCTAAAAGACGTGCTCACGATGGACATAGGTTCTGTCATTGAGCTAAATCAGCTAGCAAACGATCCGCTTGAGATCTTGATCAGCGACAAGGTCGTAGCTCTAGGCGAGGTCGTCATCGTAGACGGCAACTTCGGCATCCAGATCACTCAGATCGGCACGAAAAAAGAGCGCTTAGAACAGCTTAGATAAGGTTAAATTTAGAAATAAGAGGCTAAATTTAGCCTCGCTTTAGCTAGGTTGCTCCTTTTTCTAAAATTTGGGCGCATAACTACGGCGCGTAAATTTAACCGCAAAGAGAAATAATGGATGAAATTTTAAACGATCTGGTCAAATTTAGGGATTTTGCGACTTATAAAAATCCTAGCGTTACGTTTTTCGGCTCGGCTAGATTTGACGAAAATAGTAAATACTGTAAAATGGCTTTTAACCTAGCAAAAGAGCTTGCCGACGGCGGTTTTGCCGTCGTTAGCGGCGGCGGGCCTGGCGTGATGGAGGCCGCGAACAAAGGAGCGTACGAGAGCGGCAAAAGTCCGTCAATAGGTCTAAATGTCGTGCTTCCGTTTGAACAAGTGACGAATAAATACGCCACGAGCAACTTTGTTTTCTCAAATTTATCCGCTCGCAAATTTGCCCTCATCGAGCGCTCGAGTGCGTTTTTGGTGTTTCCTGGCGGCTTTGGGACGCTTGATGAGCTGTTTGAGATACTAGTACTCGCGCAAATCGGCGCCAAAAAAGCTAAAATTTTCCTCATCGGCAGCGAGTTTTGGAGTAAGCTTGATGATTTCATCAAAACTACGCTGATACGCGAAAAAGCCGTCAGCGAGGAGGATCTTTTGCTTTATACGATCAGCGATGATCTAGACGCCGTGCGGGACGAGATTTTGGGGATTTTGGACTGAGTAAAAAGATAAAGTATTGGGCTAATTTTTAGGTTTTGCGTCAAATTTTATCTATCAAAAAACAGTAGCAAACATGCCGAGCGCCGGCTAGGCTTGCGATCCTAAGCTTATCAAATTTATAGCGTATTAAGCTAATTTTTATATAATCGCACCGAATTTATACGAATTTGCCTTATTGTGGGGCTAGGGCGAGATTTGTAAATTTACAAACACTTTTACAAAAAATCACAAGCGATGAATCACGAGACGAATTTAAGCGTTGTGCAGAATTTTTGCGTCAAGGCTAGGCATGTAGCCTGCCGCAGACCGAAAATTTCAAGCTCGTTTAAAAGCGCTCGTGAGGCGCGCTTGCCCTACAAAGGAAAGAGAAATGAAAATACTAATAGCCATGAGCGGCGGCGTCGACTCCACCATGAGCGCCAAAATGTTGCTAGAAGCGGGTCACGAGGTCGTGGGCTGCTATATGAAACTACACAAAAAGCCCGGCTACCACGAGCAAAACATCGACAAAGTCGCCCGCGCGTGCGAGTATTTGGGCATAAGCTATCATGTGCTCGATCTGCAAGACGAGTTTGATAGATACGTCTATACGCCATTTGTTGGTGCTTACAAAGAGGGGCGCACGCCAAATCCATGCGCGCTTTGCAACCGCTTTATCAAATTTGGCGAACTGTTAAAATTTGCCAAAAGTATCGGCTGCGAAAAGCTCGCCACCGGCCACTATATCCGCGTGCAAGAGGGCATGATCAGAGTCGCCGCCGATCCTAGCAAGGATCAGAGCTACTTCGTCGCGCAGGTGCCAAAAGAGATCATAGCCGATATGCTTTTCCCGCTCGGGGACAAATTTAAAAAAGATATAAAAGAGCTGGCAAAATCTTTGCCTAGCTTTCGCGAATACGGCGAGCAGGCCGAGAGCAGCGAGATTTGCTTCGTCGAGGATACCTATATCGAGGTGCTAAACAAGCACTACGAGACCGACCTGCCCGGCGACGTGGTCGATAGTGCCGGCAAGGTGATCGGACGACACAACGGCTACATGCACTACACGATCGGCAAGAGGCGCGGATTTGAGGTGTTTGGGGCGCACGAGCCGCATTTCGTGCTCTCTATTGACGCGCAAAATAACCGCATCGTCGTCGGGCCTAAAGAGGAGCTTGAGCGCGGTAAAATCGCGGTAAATAGCCTAAATTTGTTCGTGGACGAGAGCGAGTTTGACTGCGACGTCAAGGTGCGCTATCGCAGCATCGGGCTAAACGCGCACGTAAAGGTGCTAGAGGGCGGCACTGCCGAGATCGAGCTAAAGCAGAGCGCGTTTGGCGTGGCTAGCGGGCAGCTCGCGGTATTTTACAGAGGCGAGCTAGTTATAGGTAGCGGATTTATCCTGTAAATTTACGCCTTTAAATTTGATCGCTTCGGGCGGTCAAATTTTACTTTTTATAATTTTTGTTTTATGTTATCTATAAACTTAAAGCGGATTTAAAAATCGGCCTAACATGGCAAAAAATATAAAAATAAAAGTTAATTCAAATTTTGCTTTCAAGCAACTCTAAAAGTACCGCAATGTGGCTTAAATTTATATCTTTAGTCGCGGTTAATAGAGCGATTTTGCCGTGCTTTTTTTCTAGAGTTTTTAGCTCGTTCAGCCCTGCCGTCGCCTCTTTATCGGCTAGCTCGGTCTTAAATTTAACTTTAAATTCCTCAAATCTAGCCTCTTTGTCCTCATGAAACCAAGACCTAAGCTCGTTTGACGGAGTAACGGATTTTAGCCATAAAAACGAGCAAAATATCTCCTTTTTCACTCCGCGAGGATAGAGTCTATCGACGAATACGCCGTAAAAATCGCTATTTTCATCGCTTTTTATAAAATCGTAAATTCTGAAAGCCTGAAACATTTTTGATCCCCGGTTTGACAAATTTGATTCCGAATTTTACAGTAAAATCGCTATTTTGTCGACTAGATTTTAAATTATCTCCGTAGTTTACGGGTGCCAAGTTTTGTCAAAAAGAGATCTTGCGCCGTATTTGATTTTTGTTTATTTGCATCAAATATCGGCTTTAATTTTCTAAGAAACGGCGCTAATTTTTCGTATGAATTTGCCAAAATAACCGCTCTTTAATCAAAATCCTTGTAAAATTCGCCAAAAAAATCGAGGCAAATTTATGCAAAAAAGTAAAAAAATCGCTCTTATTATCCTGGGTTCACTTGCGGGCTTGCTACTCATCTACACGCTTGTCGGCTTTTTTGGCGTACCTTACGCGCTCAAAAATACGCTGCCCGCAAAGCTAAAAGACATGAACGCTAGCCTTAGCGTGGCGGAGGCTAAATTTAACCCCTTTACCTTCGAGCTAAACGTCACTCGCCCCGAGCTAAACACGACCGCGCCGCTTTTTAGCGCGGAGCAAATCGACGTCAAGCTTAAGCCTTTTTCGTTATTTAACAAGCTAGCAGAAGTCGATATATTGCGCCTTGAAAGCCCTAGCGTAAATATCGCTAGAGATAAAAACGGCACGCTAAATTTAGCCGCATTTTTAGGCGAGTCAAACGCTACTAGCACCGAGAACAACGAAACTAGCAGCATAAATTTCGCTCTAAACAGCACAAAGATAATCGGCGGCTCGTTTGCCTACTCGGACGAGAGTTTAAAACAGCCGTTTAGCGCCAAATTTGAAGGCATAAACTACGAAATCTCAGGCATAAATACCGAGCAAAATAGCGCGGGCAAGCATGTTTTTGATGCAAACTCCACGCTAGCGCAAAAGCTAGACTGGCAGGGTGGCATCGACCTCGCGCCGCTTCGAGTTTACGGTGAGCTTAGCCTAAAGGACTTTAACGTCCGTCCCGTCGCTCTTAGCTTCATCGACACGCAAGATCTACGCATAAACAGCGCGCTTATAAACGCTAAAATGAGCTACGAACTAAGCGAGGACGGCGGCGTTATCAAGGCTGGTTTAAAAAACGCAGCTTTAAATTTAAAGTCGTTTGAAGCGCAGCTAGACGGGCAAAATTTGAGCCTAGAGGAGCTTGATCTGCCCGCCATCAAGATAAGCGCCGACGTTAGTGAAAAAAGGAGCTTTGCGGCCGATATTAGTGAGATAAAATTTAAAAATACGAGCTTTAAAGGCGAGGCGCAGGCAAATTTAAACAGTCTAAATTTAAGCGGCATCGCACTCAAGGCCGATATAAACGAAAAGGGCGATATAAACGCCTCCGCAGCGCTCAAAGCCCTGGGCGTTAGCGGGATAAATTTAACCGAAAAAAGCGTCGGCGAGATAAAGCTAAAAGACGCGAACGCAAGCGAGCTGGATGCTAAAATAAAAGGGCAAAATATCGCTGCTAGCCTAAAAAATTTGACGCTTAACGTCGCCTCCGCTCCCGTAGGTAAAAACAGCGCGGCAAGCCTAGAAAAACTCATCGTAAACGCGCCTAAATTTACGCTAGAAAATAACGCCAGTGCCGCTTCTATCGGCGAAGTAAAAGTGCAAAAAATCGCGCTAAAAACAAAAAACAAAGAGCTTGCTACCATCGCTGAAATCGGCGTGAAGGACGCGGATTTTGATCTAGCCAAAACCGCGCTTCGCATCGAAAGCATCAACATAAATAAGCCTAAATTTGCAACCGATATAAAAGAAAACGGCGAACTTAGCGCTATTAGCGAGCTTGGTTTAAACAGCGAAAAAACAGCCGCCAAAACAAAAGCAAAAAGCAAAACCGAAAACGCGAAAAAATCTACAAAATCTCAAAAAACGGCAGAAAAAAACGCCGCGAAAAAGAGCCAAAAAACCGAGCAAAAAAGCGCGAAAAATATGGAAAACGGTTTTAAATTTAGCGTCAAAACCTTCTCTGTTACGGGTGCTGATATCGGCGTAACGCACATTTTCGAAGGTCAAAAGATAGCGCATAAATTTGACGGGCTAAATGTAAATTTGCAAAATATCAGCGAAAATTTAGCTGCGCCAGTGAGTGCCAAAATCGACATGAAAAGCTCGCAAAAGCTAAATTTGGCTATTAAGGGTAAAATCACGCCAAAGCCTCTAAATATCGAAGCGGACGTGAAGCTAAGCGATGCAAATTTGCCTCGCTACTTCGTCTACGCTAAAAACTACCTGGACGCGAGTCTAAAAAGCGGTGAGCTAAATGCCGAGCTAAATGTAAAATACGCCGCGGACGCCTCCGTAAGCGGTAAGGCAAACATCGCAAACATCGAGCTTGCGGACGGCTCTGGCGACAAGGTGTTCGCTTTTAAAAATCTCAAACTTTCTAAAATTTCGTTTGCGAAAAATTTCTTAAATTTAGAGCGCGTTACCCTGAGCGCACCGTTTTTAAAGGCGCATTTAAATAAAGAACGCGAGCTAAATCTAAGCAGTCTAGTGAAAAAGAGCGAGAGCGAAAAGGCGCAAAAAGCGGACGCAAAACAAGCCGCCCCTAAAAACGAAAAGCCTGTCGAAGCCGCAAAACCTCAGAAAAAAGAGGGCGAGTTTGACTTCGCCATCAAAAATATCCTCGTAGAAAACGGCGACGTAGACTTCTCCGACGCGTCGCTATTTATGCCGTTTGCGACCAAGATAACCAAGCTAGAAGGCGTGCTGATGGATATCGACAGCACTCGCCCGACGATGGGTACGTTTGAGGGCGTGGTCGGCAAGAGCGGCTTTAGCAAGATCGGGCTCAAGCTACTGCCGTATGATCCGAAAAAGAGCACGGAAGTCAAATTTAGCTTTAAAGATATCGATCTAGTCGACGTCACGCCTTATAGTGGACAGTTTTTAGGCTACAAGATAGAAAAAGGCAAGCTAAATTTGACCCTAAACTACGATGTTAAGGACTCTAAGCTAAACGGTAGCAACGTGGTAAATCTAGATACTCTCACGCTTGGCGAAAAGGTCGAGTCAAAAGACGCGGTAAACCTGCCCCTATCGCTTGCTATCTCGATCCTGAGCGATCAAAACAATCAGATAAACATCGACCTGCCGGTGACGGGCGACCTAAACGACCCGGACTTTAAATACGGCGGCATCGTCTGGGAAGCTGTAAAGAAGCTGTTTGCAGACATCACGCTAGCTCCGTTTAGATTTTTGGGTAATATGCTCGGACTAAGTAGCAAGGATCTAAACACTATCGACTTTATGCCTGCAAATGCCGAGCTCATCGTATCTGAACAGGCTAAGATAGCCGACTTTATCAAGCTAACCACGGCAAAGCCTAAGATGAAACTAAGTATCACGCCCGCCTACTCGGATGTGGACGTAACGGCTCTAAAAAATGCGATACTAAACGAAAAAATAAGCCAAACGATGAATCAAACCGGTAAAGACTACGCAGGAGCGCTCGCGTCGCTGGCTCCTAAAGAAAAAAGCAGCGACGAAAAGGCGCTGAGAGAAGCTGCGCTAAAAGGCATCGAGGTGAAAAAAGAGCAGCTGCTGGAACTTGCTAACGCAAGAGCTCAGGCTATCAAGGCGGCCCTAGTGCAGGCGGGACTGACAGAGGATAGGATGATCGTTAAAAAGCCTGAAAAAACGGACGTCAAGCAGGGCGAATACTCAAGCGTGATGATGGGCGTGGCGGATTAAATTAGTATGGTTGCGGGTGTTTATTTCACCCGCGTCCTCGCATTTTTGTTTGCCTTGTTTGCGACAAAGGATTTTTAGGCTTAAATTTGTAAATTTGACGCGAGATAAATTCGCGATATTTTAAAGCTAGAGGTAAAATTTGTCTCAAAAATAGCTCTGTTAAAGCAGTCGGCGCCGTATAGTTTTTAAAAAGATTATTTCGTCGGTAGCCCGAACTAGCACATCAAAAGCTCAAATTTGAGCCGACAAAAGATAAAATTTATCCGCAAAAATCTACGAATTTAAGTTTTAGTTCGGTAAAATTAGAGAAAAATTTTATAAAGGTTAATCGTTATGAGAGGTTACAAAATCTTTTCAGGCACCGCAAATCCGGCGTTTTCAAAGAAAATTTCGCACTATTTATCGCTTCCGCTTAGCGAAGCTACCGTAAAACGATTTAGCGACGGCGAGATCAGCGTGCAGATCGGCGAGAGCGTGCGCGGTAAGGATATTTTTATCATCCAGCCTACCTGCGCGCCCGCAAACGTAAATTTGATGGAGCTTTTGATCCTAACCGACGCGCTTAAGCGTAGCTCGGCTAGCTCGATAACGGCGGTGGTGCCGTATTTCGGCTATGCGCGCCAAGACCGCAAGGCTGCTCCTCGCGTGCCTATCACGGCAAAACTCGTGGCAAATATGATGCAAACGGCGGGTATCGACCGCGTCGTCACGATCGACCTTCACGCAGGCCAAATTCAGGGCTTTTTCGACATCCCGGTCGATAACCTCTACGGCTCGATCATCTTTAACGATCACATCAAAAACAAAAATCTCAAAAATCCTATCATCGCTAGTCCCGATATCGGCGGCGTCGCGCGCGCTAGAAGCGTCGCAAAAGCCCTAAATCTGGATATCGTCATCGTCGATAAACGCCGCGAAAAGGCCAACGAGAGCGAAGTAATGAACGTGATCGGCGACGTGGCGGGCAAGGACGTGATCTTGGTCGATGATATGATCGACACGGGCGGCACGATAGTAAAGGCGGCTAAAGTCTTTAAAGAGCGCGGCGCGACCTCGGTCATGGCGTGCTGCACGCATGCGGTGCTCTCGGGAAAAGCCTACGAAAACCTCGCAGATAGCGCGCTAGACGAGCTAGTAGTGACCGACACGATACCGCTTCGCGAAGAAAACGAAAAGATAAAAGTGCTCAGCGTTGCGCCGATTTTCGGCGAAGTGATCAGGCGCGTGTATCACAACGAAAGCGTAAATTCGCTATTTGACTGATTTTAGGTGGCGCTTTTGCCGCTATTTTTGATTAAAATACCCCTTGGCGGCGTATGCGGTAAGCGTGCGCCGTTTTTAAATTTACGGCTATTTTTTGAAACATAAAATTTAACTCCCGATTTGCAACCAGAAAATTCAAATCAATTTTGGTTTATGCCGTAAAGATGCGGGTCATGCCGATCAAATTTGACCGCGTCAAATTTACCCGAAAAAGCTAGAAATTAAACGTAACTTTTCACATTTTTTTCACGGAGTGAAAAGTGAAATAATTTATATCATTTATGCTTATCTTGTAATCCTAAATTTAATCTCTAAAGCCCATAAAATCGGCATTTATTACTAAAATAGAACTTAAATTTATATAGCTTTAAATTTGGCGAAATTTTGAAATCAAACTTAATGAGAAAGGTAAAATTTAAAAGTTATTCACATGCGGCACGGCGGTAAAATTTGAAGTGAAATTTAAAAAGCGAGCCCGAATCCAGGCTCGCAAAAAGCCTCAGTGCTCGCCTTTGTGTAGGAAATAAAGTCCCAAGCAAAGCGCCAAAATCGAGGCCGCAAGGTAGGTCATCTCAAGCGGAGTGGTGAAATTTGCGTGCAAAACGCGCTGGAAAAAGTTAACGATAAGCACCATGATGATGACTTTGCCTAGTTTATCTTTGAGCTCGTCGAGCGAGTGTACCTCGAGGACTTTGCTCTGTTTGGACTGCTTGAGCTCCTCGATCTCGGAGATAAACAGCTCATAAATGCCGAAGCTAAAGATGTAAAGCACGAGCGCCATGAGGTAGAGGTCGATCGCGCCCACGATGTCGCCGACGACGTCTGAGTGGAAGTTCTCGGGGTGAAAATCGCCGAAAAAGTAGTGATAAACGGCGACGAAAGCCTTGCCTACGTCGTAGCTGGCGATGACGAAAAGTACGATAGCGCCAAGCAAGCCAAAGACCACGGGCAGGAGCGTGAAGTTGTTGCTAAAGAGCAGGATTTTTTCAAAAGTTTTACGCATTAATTCCCTTTGTTAAAAAATAAAACGCGTATTTTATAATATTTTCCTTAAAGCTAGGACGTGGAGCAGGCTCTTGTTTAACGGTAAATTTGGGGCAGTGCGGCCGGGTCGTTTTTGTGGCGGAGTTAAATTTGAATTTTGTGGAGTTTTGCTTGTGAGCCATGCGTGGCGTCTGGACAAATTTGATTTTTTGGGGTTGTAAATTTAAGTACGATGAAGGTTTGTTGAATTTACCCGCTAAGCCTACTTGCGGTAGTTTGCACCGTAAAGATACGGGTGAATTTATGCGTCAAATTTTAAAAAAATAAAGCAAGTAAAATTTAGCCGAATCTACGCCAAGGCGAGGCAAGGCGCTCCCGTCAAATCAAAGCGTAAATTCGGCAAATTTAACAAAACGCGTGCGGGCTATTCCTGCATCTCTATCCATTTTTGCGCGATTCTTACGGCATTGGTCGCCGCTCCCACGCGGATCTGGTCGGCGCTGCACCATAGATGTAGGACGTTTTTGCGGTAGTTGTCCGTGCGGATGCGTCCGACGTAGGTCTCGTTGGTGTCGCTTGAGATGCTTGGCATTGGATATTTTTTCGCAGCAGGCTCGTCCACGACCACGATGCTAGGCGCCTTGCGCAGGACTTCGCGCGCAGCTGCGGCGTCCACGTCTCTGTCAAAATGAATCGTGATAGCCTCTGAGTGGCTGCGAAGCACCGGCACGCGCACGCAGGTCGCGCTCACTTCCATATTTTTGTGGAGGATTTTTTGGGTCTCATTGACCATTTTCATCTCTTCTTTGGTGTAGTCGTTGTCCAAAAATACGTCGATGTGCGGGATGACGTTAAAGGCTAGCTGGTGCGCGAAGACCTTCGGCTCGCACTCATCAAGCTTAAACTCGAAAAACTTTTGTAGCTGCGTGACTAGCTCCTCCATGCCCTCTTTGCCCGCACCCGAAGCCGCCTGATAGGTCGAGACGTCCACACGGTTGATTCCGTACGCGTCGTCTAGCGGTTTTAAAATTTGCACCATTTGGATGGTCGAGCAGTTTGGGTTGGCGATGATGCCGCGGGTTTTCCACTGCGCGATGTCCTGCGGGTTGCACTCGGGCACGACTAGCGGCACGTCCGCGTCCATCCTAAAGTGGCTGGTGTTGTCGATGACGACGGCGCCGCTGGCGGCTGCAAATTTGGCGTATTTTTCGGATACCGATCCGCCCGCGCTAAAAAACGCGATATCGATCTCGTGCTCGTCAAAAACCGTCTCGGTGAGCTCCACAACTTTGTGGCTTTTGCCTTTAAACTCTATCTGGGTGCCTGCGCTTTTTGCGCTTGCTAGCGGTAGTAGCTCGCCCACCGGGAAATCCACCTCCTCCATAACGCGGAAAAGCTCCTCTCCGACTGCGCCGGTTGCGCCTACGACGGCAACGTTAAATTTTCTCATTTTAGACTCCTTTATTTTTACTTCTCGGTCGGCAAAGCCGCCCTGCAACAAACCTATTTGGCTTGACGCAACGTTAAAGATTTATCGGGTTTCACGGACTAAATTTAGGTTTTTGACATAAAGCTAATCGCAATCGCTCTTACCCATTAAATTTAACTCAAATTTGCGGTCAAATTTAACTTCTTTTATATTCAAATTTGCCGCCCAAATTTGACGAGTCGCACGCCGCATTTTCAGCGTCGCCGTCTCGGCCGACTAAATTTAAAATTTAAGCTAAAATTTCGCTTATTTTACTCGCGTAAAGCTTAAATTTAAGCTATTTTCTGCTGCGAGCCTGCAAAAAAAGATCGCCCGGTTGTATTTCCTCGCCTTCGCTAAGTATCGCCGCTCGTTGCACGACGGAGATTAGCTCGCGGATATTGCCTGGAAAATCGTAGTTTTCAAGCTCTTTTACCGCCGCTTCGGAAAAGCTTTTTTCGCCGAGATTAAACTCCTCGCAGCTTTGTTTCAAAAAGCGCTCTGCGATAGGCAAGATCTCCTCTTTTCGCTCTCTTAGCGGCGGGATGGCGACTGGCACGGTGTTTAGGCGGTAAAACAGATCCTCTCTAAATTTACCCTCGCTGATCATCGCGGGTAGGTTCGCGTTTGTCGCGGATACGATACGAACGTCGATCTTGACGCTTTTTGTGGCGCCAAGGCGCGTGATCTCGCGCTCCTGGATCGCGCGCAGGAGCTTTGGCTGCAGATTTAGCGGCATCTCGCCGATCTCGTCTAAAAACAGCGTGCCGCCGCTTGCTAGCTCGAACTGCCCCTTTTTCATCGCCGAGGCGTCGGTAAATGCGCCCTTTTCAAAGCCGAAAAGCTCGCTTTCTATCAAATTTTCTGGGATAGCGGCCATGTTTATCGCGATAAACGGACCGTCCTTGCGCGGCGAGTTTTTGTGGATAAATTTGGCAAACAGCTCCTTGCCCACGCCGCTCTCGCCCATTAACATCGCCGAAGCGTCCGTTTTTGCGACGCGCGAGGCTAAATTTAACGCATTAGCAAGCGCGGGCGAGCTAGCGACGAAATCGGTCGAATCGGCCTGTAAATTTGACCCGTTTTGCGCGGCTTTTAGACTCGCAGCAGGCAGTTTTCGGCGTAAAATTTCGACCCTTTTTATCGCCTCGTACAGCGTTTGTGCGTCAAATGGCTTCGTGAGGAAGTCCTTTACGCCCAGGCGCACGCTCTCGATGGCTTTGTTTAGCGTCGCGTTGCCCGTCATTATAATGACGTCAAATTTACCCTCCAGGCGCTTGATGAACTCCAGTCCGTCCATCTGAGGCATGTTGATATCGGTGATGATGAGATCGACGTCCTCGCCCATTTTCTTAAGCGCCTCGACCGCGCTTTTATAGCTTTTGATTTTTAGATCGTCGTATTCGCTAAGCGCGATCTCTAGGGACTTGCGCATATTTATGTCGTCTTCTACTATTACGATGTTCATCTTTTACTCTTTGTTTTTAAATATGCTTATGATAGCCGAAGAGGGCTTAAATTTCACAGTAAAACGCACTGGAAATAGCGTGAGGTCGGTTGCGGAGTTCATAGTTTTGTTGCGTTGGACGAAGCGGTCTTCGACCTTAAATTTGTATGGCAAAAAGCACTCGAAAAGCTCGTTTTTATGTAGATTTAAAAACTCTAGCGAACTTTGCACAGGCCGCTTTGGGGCGTTTATTTCGCATAGATACTCGTACTCTAGCTCGCTTAGAACCATCGCTTTTGAAAGTGCGATATCGTCGTAAGCGACAGTGTGATTTTTAGTGGAGATTTTGGCCCAGAGGATAAACTCCTCCGAGCCGTAAAGAAGCGCCGCAGCGGCAATCAGTAAGCAAAAATTTCTTGCCACTTGCTTTGGTCTATTTTCATTTCCATTCTGACGCGATATAGCCCGTCTTTAAAGTCGTGCTCGACGATGGAAGCGTTTTTGATAAGGCCTGTTACTTGAGCCGTGATAGTCGAGTCTCTAAGCATCGCGTCTCTAACCGTATCTTTGGAGTTTATCTTGACTCCGTATAGCTTCTCGGCTAGCTGTCTGTGCGCATCGGCGATGGCAGCGCGTTTAGCTAGGGCTAGAGACTGGGCATGAGAGACGGTGTTGGTCGGAGCGATACCCTCGCCCACGGCGCCAAATACCGCATCGGCCGGTTCGATATCGTATATCATCTTTTCTTGTTTCATCACGCTTCTGATGTCTTCTTTATCGACCTTTTGGATGACGATGTCTTGCTTTGCCGATGTTGCGTCGTCGGAGGCAAAAGGGTTGTTAAAAGAGCAACCGCTCGTCAAAAATACTACTGCGCCTAAAACCGCGAATGTAATTTTTTTCATTCTTGAACCTTTAAATTTAGTTGTTTTTTTGTTTGCAAATTTACTAGCAAATTGTATTCCAAAAGCACTAAATTCATTCTAAATTTTCTAGCGTCTCTTCGCCGCTCTCATCCTCGCCATCGTCGGCTTTAGGACACTTGGCGATACTGACTACGTCGTCGCCGTCCACGTTTACGACGATGACGCCGCTAGTGTTACGGCCGGCTTTGCGGATGCTTTGCATATCGACGCGTATCATCTTGCCGCTTGAGGTTAGGGCCATCAGATCTTGTTCGTCATCGACCATTACGACGCCGATTAGATCGCCGGTACGATTCGTTAGCTTCATGCAGATTACGCCCTTGCCGCCGCGATTCGTTAGGCGGTATTCGTCTGCGGTGGTGCGTTTGCCGATACCTTTTTGAGATATGCTTAGCACCTCTTGATCGTTGTTTTCGATGACGGCTGCGCCTACGACCTCGTCGCCGGCTTCTTTAAATTTAATACCCGTCACGCCGCGAGCCGTTCTGCCCATCTGGCGGACTTTACTGAGTTTAAATTTGAGGCACATTCCCTTTTTGGTTACGATAAATAGCATTTTTTCGCTATCGTCGCTTCCTTCGGCCGCGTTTTCGTCGTTTTCTTCGCTATTTTCCTCATCGATCTGAGCTTCTATTGCCTCTATCTCGTTTATCTCGGTCTCTACGCCAAGCTCGTCGATTATATTTATCGGCTCTTCTTCGCCCTCGACGATGAGAGCCGTTACTAGCTCGTCGTTCTCGTCCAGGTTAATAGCGCGAACGCCGATAGAGCGGATGTTTTTAAATTCGCTCAAATTCGTGCGTTTTACGATGCCGTTTTTGGTGAAAAACGCGAGCGATTTGCTTTCGGCAAAATCAGTCGTCGGGATGATCGCCTTGATCTTTTCGTCAGGCTGTAGCTGGATGAGATTTACTACTGCTTTGCCTTTTGCCGTGCGGCTTCCTTCAGGGATCTTATAGACTTTGAGCCAGTAGAGCTGTCCGCGGTCGGTCACAAACATCAGCGTATCGTGAGTGTTGCTCGTAAAGAAACTCTCGATGAAGTCGTCGTCGTACGTAGTTACCGCGACCTTGCCTTTGCCGCCGCGTTTTTGCTTCTCGTACTGCTTGCTTGGCACGCGTTTGATGTAGCCTCGGTGCGTGATAGTTACGACCATGTTTTCGTTAGGAATGAGGTCCTCGATGTCGATATCGTCGTAATCATCCACGATCTCGGTGATGCGCGGTACTTTAAATTTATTTTTTATCTCAAGCAGCTCGTCTTTGATTAGTTTTTCTAGCAAGGTTTCGCTCTTTAAAATTTCATCTAGGCGCGCGATCTCGGCCATCAGTTCGGCTAGCTCGGCTTCTAGTTTCTCGCGCTCAAGTCCCGTTAGCTTGCTTAGTCTCATGTCTAGGATGGCATTTGCTTGTAGCTCGCTAAGGCCAAATTTTGCCACTAATCCCTCGCGAGCGCTAGGCGTATCGGCGCTATTTTTGATGAGCTCGATCACCTCGTCGATATTATCTAGCGCGATCTTTAAGCCCTCTAAAATATGAGCTCTAGCTCTAGCTTTTTCTAGATCAAATATCGTGCGGCGGATGATGACGGTTTTTCTGTGATTTAAAAATAGCTTCAAAAGCTCGATTAGGTTAAATACCTTCGGCTCTTTGTTGTTTATCGCCAGCATTATGACGCCAAAGGTGCTCTCCATCGTCGTGGATTTAAAGAGATTGTTTAGCACGATATCGCTCATAGCATCGCGTTTTAGCTCGATGACGACGCGGATGCCGTCCTTATCGGACTCGTCGCGCACTTCGCTGATGCCTTCGATCTGTTTTTCTTTGACTAGCTCGGCGATTTGCTCGATGAGGCGGGCTTTGTTCGTCTGATACGGTAGCTCGTCTACGACGATGACGTCTTTGTTCGGCTTTTTTTCGATATGAGTTTTGGCGCGTAGTTTGACGCGTCCTCGTCCCGTGCGGTAGGCCTCTATGATGCCTTTTTTGCCAAATATTATCCCGCCAGTCGGGAAATCAGGCCCTTTTATGTACTGCATCACCTCTTCTAGCGTCGCGTTTTTATTTTCAAGCACTAGCAAAAGTCCGTCTATCAGCTCGTCAAGGCTGTGCGGCGGGATATTCGTCGCCATACCGACGGCGATACCGCTAGAGCCGTTTAGTAGCAAATTTGGCACGCGGCTAGGTAGGACATCTGGCTCAGTCTCTCTGTCGTCGTAGTTTGGGATAAAATCAACCGTGTCTTTTTCGATATCGCGCAAGATTTCTTCGGTGAGATTGGTCATCCTAGCCTCGGTATAACGCATCGCCGCTGCGCCGTCGCCGTCGATGGAGCCGAAGTTTCCTTGTCCGTCAACCGCCGGATAGCGCATGGAAAATTTCTGCGCCATACGCACGAGTGCGTCGTAAACGGCCGTGTCGCCGTGCGGGTGGTATTTACCGATGACGTCGCCCACGATACGCGCGGACTTCATGTATGGGCTACGACTGCCGACTCCGAGGTTGTTCATCGCGTATAGGATGCGTCTGTGAACGGGTTTTAAGCCGTCTCTGGCATCTGGCAGGGCGCGACCGACGATGACGCTCATCGAGTAGTCGAGGTAGCTCGTTTTTATCGATTCTTCGATATCGACGGCTTGGATGTCTTGATTGTTTTCAAATATATTTTCCATATTTTTCCTTAAAATTTACTTGCCGATTTTAGCTTAAATTTGATAAAAACTTGCTAAATAGATATGCTTTCTAGTGGCTTGATGATGTTAAATTTGACCGAAATTTGGGGATGTTTGAGAATTTTACTTCGCTAGCTTTAAAATGCTAAATTTGAGTCCGCATTTTGCCTTGATTGAGTCAAATTTTAATACTTCGCATCCGCAAGCGTCAGCGCGAAAAGCACCTCGCAGCCGGCTTTTTGCAGCGTCCGTCTAGCTTCGTCTATCGTCGTACCCGTCGTCACGATATCGTCTATCAAGATAACGGGATATTTAGGCGTTTTTAAAAGCTTAAAATTTCGATGATTTTTTAGGCGAAAGGCGAGATCCTTGCCGTGGTAGCTGACGTTTGAGCTCGCGTGCAAGCAGGCGTAAATCGGGCGGACGTCGCGACTTTTTAACGCGCGAGCTAGGATTGCCGTATGCGAGTAGCCGCTAGTCGTTTTGTCGTCGATCGGCACGGCGTTTACGGGATAGCCGAAGCTAAATTTGCGAGCAAAAATCTTAAAACTCAAATTTGCGAGCGCGCCGTAGACGAAAGAGCCGTGAAATAGGTGCTTTGAGTGGAGTAAATTTTTAACCTCGGAGTAGTCAAAAAAGCTGTAAATTTTAAAATCGCCGTCCAAAACGCGCGTTCTTGCGGGCGAGGCGAGCAGGTGATCTTTGCAAATTTTACAGATCACGCCCAGACTCAGATGCCCGCAGTTAGCGCATCTCATCAGCTTTTTAGGATCTGGATCGCCGCGCGTTTTACGATGTCTTGTAGTAGCTCGTCAAAGAAGCTCTTAAACGCGCCGCTCGTGTGAATCGGGGCAAATTTGGTCTGCTCCTGCGAGACGTTTTTGGTGATGGTCTGATCGCCTCTATGCACCGTTATAGCAAGCTTTGCTGAGCCTTTTAGGTTGTCGGTGGAGTAGCCGCTTAGATTTGCTTTAAGCTCGACGATCCGCACGTCCACGACGATATCGCCAAAGTCGCTCAAATTTGCTCCCAGGCGCTTTAGCTCGGTACTAAGGCCGTCTTGCAGCCAGCTCTCGATGCTGTTTTGTAGTGTGACGTACTCCTTGACGTTGCCGTTACTGCCCGTGATCGTGGCGACAATGCTTTTGTTTGCGCGAGCGTCCTCGATGCTATTTATACGGATATTTTTTTGGTAGCCCATCTGGTTTGAGGTTGATTGATACGGAGTCAAATTCAACACCGAGCTACGCTGCGAACATCCGCTCATGACTGCGGCAAAAAGCGCGGTGGCAAGGGTGTAAAAAGCTAATTTTTTCATATTTTTCCTTTATAGTTTTGATATCTCTTCGGCGGCTTTGTTGGCGGCTTGTTTAACGAGAAGGTAGACGTAGAGGTTAAAATCCTCAGTGTCCTCGGCCTCAAGCTTGCGTACGTCTTGTCTGGTGGAGATGTTTAGCACGCGGGTTTTGTTTATGTTTTTGACGCCTAGTTTGCCTTTCATCGCCGCGCTTAGATACTGCGACGGCTCGCTATACGAGGCTGTGTAGTCGGTAAATGCAAAATCTACGCGGTAGGTGTACGGCGAGGTCTGGCTATCCACGACCATGATTCCGCGGTTTAGCAGCTCGTCTTGTAAGAAAAGATGAAAAAGCCTCTCAAGGCGCTCTTTTGGATAGAGCATTTTCGCGCCGTTTTTGGAGATAAATTTTATGCCGCTATCCGCTGCTCTTTCGTCGGCTATTTTATGGATATAGACTTTTTTGATGGCCGCGTTCGTGTCGATCCTGCTTTGAGCGATGCAGCATTTTATCGCCACGTCGCTGGTGTAGTCCGTGCCGTTTATCTTGATGCCCTGACCGCCGCTAGCACACGAGGAACAGTCTGCTTTGATACGCATTACCTCTTTGTAGCCTTTTGCGTTGCCTTCGCTAGTTTGAGCGACCTCCGGCGAGCTCTCGAATAGCCCGAAGCATCCCGTAAAAAGGAACGCCGCAAATAAAAGTATAAAATTTTTCATAAAAATCCTTTCGTAAATTTTACATTGCACAAGCAAAATTCTATCCAAATTTGAGATGAATTTCCAAATTTGCGTAAAATTTGAAGGAAATTGGAAATTCGTATAAATTTTATTAAATTTGATTTTTGAGATTTTAAAAGCGGATATAGTGCTAAATTTAGCATTTTCGCGGTGCGGGTCTGGGCGAGTCAAATTTACAAATTTGACGCGAGATAATAAAAGCGGCCGCGAGCGCAGCAAAAACGCTCGCAAGACGCCGCTAGTCTATTTTCAAAACGCTTAAAAACGCCTCTTGCGGCAAATTTACCTTGCCGATAGCTTTCATACGCTTTTTGCCCTCTTTTTGCTTTTCTAGCAGCTTGCGCTTACGCGTGATATCGCCGCCGTAGCACTTGGCGGTTACGTTTTTGCCCATCGATTTTACGGTTTCGCGCGCGATGACTTTGTTGCCGATGCTGGCTTGAATAGCCACCTCAAAGAGCTGGCGCGGCACGATCTCTTTCATCGCTTTGACGAAGTCGCGCCCCTTGGACTGGGCTTTACTTTCGGGCACGATGATGGAGAGCGCATCCACGGTCTCGCCCGCGACCTTGATATCAAGCTTTACCAGGTCGCCCACGCGGTAGTCGCTAGGCTCGTAATCAAAGCTCGCGTAGCCTTTGGTGCTCGATTTTAGCTTGTCGTAAAAGTCCATCACGATCTCGTTCATCGGGATGTCGTACTCGAGCAGCACGCGCTCGGGTGTGATGTAGTCCATCTTAGTCTGCACGGCGCGGCGATTGTTTAGCAGCGTGATGATGTTGCCCAAAAACTCGCTTGGCGTGATGATGGTGGACTTGACGTAGGGCTCTTTGACGTGCTCGATTTTATTGACCGGCGGGAGCTGGCTAGGGTTTTGGATGCGTAAAATTTGACCGTCGGTCTGCACGACTTCGTAGGTGACGGTCGGTGCCGTGGCGATGAGATCGAGGTCAAATTCGCGCTCCAAACGCTCCTTGATAACCTCCATGTGCAGTAGTCCCAAAAATCCGACGCGAAAGCCAAACCCTAGCGCGACCGAGGTCTCTGGCTCATAGCTGATCGAGCTGTCGTTTAGCTTTAGTTTATCCAGAGCGTCGCGTAGGTCCTCAAATTTATCCGTTTCGATCGGATAAAGTCCCGCAAATACGAACGGCTTAGCCCGCTCAAAGCCGCCGACGGGCTCTTTTACGGGATTACGAGCCAGCGTGATGGTATCTCCTACCTGCACGTCGCTCACGTTTTTTAGCCCCAGCACCACGATGCCGACCTCGCCCGCGCCCAAATTTGCCGTTTTTATCGGCGCGATCGGGTTTGGATACATGAGGTCTAGCACGATGTGTTTTTTGCCCGTGCCCATGACTAGGATCTCGTCGTTTTTCTTTAGCTCGCCGTCATAGACGCGCACGAGCGCCAGCGCGCCTAGGTAGTTGTCAAACCAGCTGTCGTAGATGAGCGTTTTTAGCGGTTTTTCCGTCTCGCCGCCAGGAGAGGGGATGCGCGTGATGATGGCTTCTAGCAGATCTTTGATGCCTATGCCGCTTTTGGCGCTAACCTCGATCGCGCCGCTGCAGTCAAGCCCTATAACGTGCTCGATCTCGTTTTTTACGCGAGCGGGATCTGCTGCGGGGAGATCGATTTTATTTATGACGGGGATGATTTCGAGGTTGTTTTCAAGTGCTATGTAGACGTTTGCGATAGTCTGCGCCTCTACGCCTTGACTGGCATCCACTACGAGCAGTGCACCCTCGCAGCTAGCAAGAGAACGGCTCACCTCGTAGCTAAAGTCCACGTGGCCCGGGGTGTCGATCAAATTTAGGACGAAATTTTCGCCGCCGAGCGCGTAATTTAGGCGTACGGACTGAGCCTTGATCGTGATGCCGCGCTCTTTTTCTATGTCCATCGTGTCCATGATCTGCGAGCTCATCTCGCGGTCGCTGACGGCGCCGCACTCCTGGATGAGGCGGTCTGCAAGCGTGGATTTACCGTGGTCGATGTGAGCGATGATGCTAAAATTTCTGATGTTTTTCATTTACTCTTTTACTTTTTTGTTAAATTTTTGGCTTTTATTTTGCCTAAAATTGATTTAAAGTCTGCATAATTTTTATTTTAAACATTAAGTAAAAAATCGCTAAAATCGTAAATTTTAAAATCAAAAAAAGAGGCGCAAGATGACAAATACTCGAAGTGTAGAACCAAGTGTGGCAGATGCGATAAATTCACAGCTAAAAACATATAGGCTTGATTATAAACTAGAACAAGAGTCATTAAATAGCGAGATAGACAGCGCCCTACAAGAGTATTTTACTAAAAGCGGCGGTAAGGGTGGCAATCGTCCTGACGCTAAACTGCTTTTGCAAGATGGCGGCTTAAATTTTTATCCCGTATTGATTGGATACAAAGGCTATGAAGATAAGTTAGAAAAGCTAGACGCCGACGGCAATGTAGAAAATCGTACCGCCAAAAATGAGCCAAATTTTAAAAACATTAAAGATTACGCGGTTAATGGCGCGGTGCATTACGCAAATGCGCTTTTGCACCACACGAGTTACACCGACATAATCGCTATAGGAGTTACTGGATATAAAGATAGCAAGGATAAATTGCAAACTAAAATCGGTGTTTATTATGTTTCAAAATCAAATTTGGGAGTAGGGCGTAAAGTAGGCGATTTTACCGATTTATCATTTTTAGAAAAGACGCATTTTAGCGATTTTACTGATAAGCTTAAAAATCTAAATTTAACCCCCGACGAACTAGAAAAAATCAAGCAAAAGCGCGAAAAAGAGATCGCCGCGAGTTTAGTAAAATTAAATAACGACATTTATAGCAATGAAAAAGGACTTGGAGAAAATGATAGAGTTTATCTGGTTGCAGCCTCAATCATCGCCACTCTTGGCATTCCAGGCAAAGTCGCTCCGCTCGAAAAATCAGAGCTAAAATCATCAAGCGAAAGAGGCAATACCGACGGCGAAATTTTAATGCGAAAGATAAGAGCCTTTTTAAACGAGAAAAATTTGCCGAGCGAAAAGAAAGAGCTTATCATCCGCACTCTTTCAAACACGATACTAACCGATAATATAAATAAAATTTCAAACGGCGAAACTCAACTAAAACGCGTTTTTTCAAAAATAGTCGATGATCTGGGGATTTATTACAAAATCGGACTAACCACCGATTTTACGGGCAAGCTTTTTAACGAGATGTATTCGTGGCTGGGCTTTACGCAGGATAAACTAAACGACGTAGTGCTTACGCCATCATACGTCGCTACGCTTTTGGCTAAACTTGCCCGCGTGAATAAAGACAGCTACGTTTGGGACTTTGCGACCGGTTCGGCGGGGCTTTTGGTTGCCGCGATGAACGAAATGCTAAAAGACGCTAAAAATAGCATAGCATCTCCTGATCAGCTAACCAAAAAAGAGGCGCATATTAAGGCATATCAACTTTTAGGCTTGGAGCTGCTATCAAGCGTCTATATGCTCGCGGTTTTAAATATGATAATGATGGGCGATGGAAGCTCTAATATCCTAAATAAAGATAGTTTGACTGACTTTGAGGGCGTTTACGGCTTCGGTAAAGACGACGAAAAATTTCCCGCAAATGCTTTTGTGTTAAATCCTCCGTATTCGGCGCCGGGCAACGGGATGGTATTCGTCGAAACGGCGTTAAATATGATGAACGGCGGCTATGCGGCGATAATTATTCAAAATTCCGCCGGTAGCGGCAAGGCAAAAGAGATAAATAAAAGGATTTTAGCTCGCAATACCTTAATCGCAAGCATAAAAATGCCGATCGATCTTTTCGTCGGTAAATCAAGCGTGCAGACGAATGTCTATGTCTTTAAAGTCGGCGAAAAGCACGAAAAAGACGAAATAGTAAAATTTATAGACTTTTCAAACGATGGCTATACGCGCTCAAACCGCAAAAAAGCCAGTAATAATCTAAGGGATACGGATAGAGCCAAAGAGCGTTACGAGGAGCTTGTAAATTTGGTCCGTTTCGGCGCAAGCAAACTTGAAATTTTCACGCAAAACGAATATTACGAAGCGACGATTGATCCGAGCAATGGTGCCGACTGGAATAAATCTCGCCCCGTAGATACTATGCCGACACTAGCCGATTTTAAAAAGACCGTGAGCGACTACCTAAGCTGGGAAGTGGCGCAAATTTTAAAAAAGGATAGTCCCAAGCAAAGCTTAATTAGCGAAAGGATTGCAAATTTAGAGCGAGAATTTAAAACGAGTGGCGGGAAATTTGAAAAAATTAGGCTTGATAAATTATTTAATGTGAAGTCAAATCCACAACTAAATAAAGATAGTTTTAATTTTTCTGAGAATGGAGTTTATCCATATTTCACAAGAACAGTTTTAAATAATGGTATTGCAGGCTATGTCGATTATTTGGATGAGGAGCATAAAATATCAGGCAATTCACTGGCGGTTGGAATGCTTGGGATGCAGTTTTTTTATATGGAAAAGGATTTTTACGCGGGGCAGTTTACTAAAACTATTTATCCAAAATTTGATTATTTTAATAGCAAGGTAGCTCAATATTTTATAGTTCTTTTAAATAAAAATCAAAAAATTTATCAAGGTAGTTTAGTTAGAGATTTTGAAAGACTTTTCTATAATACAAAAATTCTTTTGCCGACGTTAGGTGGCGAGATAAATTTTTCCTTTATGGAAAAATTTATCGAAGAGCTCGAACGCGAACGCGTCGAAGAGCTCGACGCGTATCTTGCGGCAACTGGGCTTAAAGATTATAAGCTAACCGAGAAAGAAGAGGATGCTTTGGCTAAATTTGACGAATTTAGCCAATGGGGGGGGGTAGCGAGTAAATTTACTACCTTAGAAACATTATTTGACAATATCAAACAAGGTAGAAGGCTAAAAAAAGAAGACCAAAAAGATGGATTAGTACCGTTTGTAATGGCTGGAGTAACGAATACCGGTGTCGTAAATCATATATCAAATCCAGTAGTTACCTTTCCTAGAAATTCGATAACCGTTGATATTTTTGGAAATACATTTTATAGAAATTATGATTTTGGAGCAGGGGACGATACGGGTGTTTATTGGAACGAAAGTAAGGAATATTCGCAAAGTGTGATGCTTTATTTTGCTGCGGCTATATCAAGGTCGTTGCGGGGTAGGTTTTCTTACGGCAAGAAACTAAGAAGCTCACAAAGTTTAAAATTTAAAATCAATCTTCCAGCCGTAAACGACCGAATCGACTACGAATTTATGGAAAATTTCATAAAAGCTATCGAAAAACTGGTCATAAAAGACGTTGTGCAGTGGACGGATAAAAAGATAGAAGCAACTAAAAAGGTCGTTGCTAAAATTTAGCCGCATTCGTTAATTTTAATGACTATGCCCTAAATGTCCGCCCGCATCGTTTGACCTTACTTCGCAGATTAGCTCGTCAGCGCATTCGTTATTGCTGCTCTCAACCTGCAGCGTCGTGTGCGTGATGCCTAGATGCTCCATTTCGTGTGATATTTCGGCCATGATCCGTTCCGCCTCGCGCACGCTCAGCTCGCCGCTGACCACTACGTGAGCCGTGAGCGCGTTTGCGCCGCTTGTTATGCTCCAGACATGTAGGTCGTGCACCGAAAGCACGCCGTCCACGCCCCTGATCTGCGCGACGAGCGCGTCTAGGCTCACGCCTTTTGGCGAGCCCTCCATGAGGATGTTTAGGCTGTCTTTTAGCACGCCCCAGCCGCTTTTTACGATGAGCACGGCCACGAGCAGGCTAGCCGCCGCGTCCGCCCAGCCCCAGCCAAAGCACATCATCAGCACAGCCGCCGCGATCGCGCCCACCGAGCCCGCAGCGTCGCCCAGCACGTGCATGTAGGCGCCGCGCATATTGACGTTTTCTCTCACGTCGCTGCCGCGCAGCATATAATAGGCCACGACGATATTTACGGCAAGACCCAGCGTGCTGATGATAAGCATCCCAGTGGTGGCTACTTCTGGCGGATTTTGCAGGCGCCGCGCCGCCTCGATGACGATAAAAACGGCGATGACGATGAGCGTGACGGCGTTTATCGTCGCGGCTAAAATTTCGATCCGCCTGTAGCCGAAGGTCTTTTGCAGATTGCCCTTGCGTTCGCCGAATTTAAACGCAAATAGCGAAAGCCCGAGCGCTGCGGCGTCTGATAGCATGTGCCCGGCGTCGGAGAGTAGGGCGAGCGAGTTCGTCGCTAAGCCGCCCGCGACCTCGACTAGCATAAAAGCGAATATTATAAAGAAAGAATTTCTTAAAACGACCTTGTTTGACGCGTGCGAATGTGCGCAGTGGGCGTGATTTTTGTGCATTTTGACCTCGTTTTTTGGCAAATTTTAGTTAGATTATACCCAAAAAAGCGCCTAAATTTTATCTATATCGCCTTCTAGTCCGGCATCCACGCGCTTGCCGATATCTTTTAGTTTGCTAAACTCCTCTATCAGCCTAGGCGCGTCGCTGGGGCTGATCGTAAGCCTTCTAAATGCGCTATTTTGCATAAAATTCCTTCGGTTAAAATCGCGCGGATTCTAGCTGATTTTAAATTTTGCGTCAATTTTTGCAGAATTTTGGCTGTAATTCTTGACATTACAACGAAATTTTATTATACTTCGCTTATCAGTTGTAAGTTATAGCATTACAACAAAAAATCTAAGGAGACAAAGATGTCAAACTACAAGATCGTTTCAACAAAAAACGAACCGAGAGTCGAGCTAAAAGACGCTCTAAATTTAAGCGGCTGTGAGCTTTCTATCAATGAGCTTCCGGCAAACGCGAGCGTGCCTTTCGTGCATTCGCACAAGCAAAACGAGGAGCTTTACTTGGTGCTAAAAGGCGGCGGTACGCTATTCATCGACGGCGAGGAAAAGGCGGTGGGTGAGGGCGATGCGATCCGCATCGATCCTGACGGCAAAAGGTGCTTCAAGGCGGGCGCGCAGGGGATGAAGTTTATCTGTATCCAGACCAAACGCGGCAGCCTGGAGCAATACACGATGAGTGATGGCGTGATAAACGAGGACGTAAAGCCAAGCTGGCTGTAAAATTCGCAAGGCGGGCGCGACAAATGCGGGCGTAAATTTTAAACTGCCATCTCGCCTGCGGGAGACTACGACGCAGATGGCGCTCGCACCGGCAAATACGTCCTTGGCAACGATCACGTCATATTAAACTCGCAAAACGAGAGCTATATCAGCTACGCCGATCTTGCGATCGCGATCATAGACGAGCTAAAAAATAGAAATTTCGTGCAAAAACGCTTTACCGCAGTCGGCAAGAGGGCGTGAGCTTAAAATTTTGCGTAATTTAGCTAAAATAACGCCGCACGAAACCAACGTGCGGTTTTAAATTTAAATCAAGGCCGGTTATGCAAATAGGACAAAAATTTTCCATCGCTATACATATATTGCTTAGCTGCGAGTTTTTTAAGGACGAGAAAAACACGAGCGAGTTTTTGGCCGGCACGATCGGCACGAACCCCGTCATCGTGCGAAATATAATCAGGCTTTTAAAATCGGCAAATTTGATAAACGTAAGCGCAGGTACGGGTGGGGCGAGTCTAGCTAAGAAGCCTGAGCAGATCACGCTTTTTGATATATTTTCGGCGGTAAATGAGGGCGAAAACGATATCTTTAAAATCCACAAAAACTCGCCGCCGCCTTGTCCGCTAGGAGGCAGGATCGGGGCGCTTTTGACGCCTAAATTTGCCTCCGCGAAGCAAGCGATGTTTGATAGCTTGGCGGGCGTAAATTTGCAAAATTTGCTAGACGAACTGGCGGCTAAAAACTAAAATTTGCGCCTTTTAATTTTTTCTCGTTTTAAATTTAATCCGTAATTCAAAAAACAGAAGTATTTGTAGTTTAAGAAAAATTTACTTATAATTCACGGATTAAATTTAAAGGAGATTTCGTGCAACCAAACGCTAAACGCGGAATAATCCAAAAATATTTCGAGGCGAATTTGCTTCTAAAAATTTTAGCCGGACTTATTTTGGGTGCCGTTTGCGGCATCATTTTTCAAGACGCAAAGGACGCGATAGTTATCCTAAAGCCTTTTGGCGACGTATTCATAAGACTTCTTAAAATGATCATCGTGCCTATCGTTATGGCCTCGCTCATCGTGGGCTGTAGCTCCATCTCACCTTCGGATCTTGGCAGAGTAGGGGCAAAGGTGCTGATTTTTTACATATTGACGTCGTTTTTTGCCATCATAGTAGGGCTTGCGGTCGGGCTTATCTTGGAGCCGGGAGCAGGACTACATATAACCGGCAGCGGCGACGTAGGCGGCAAAGCCGCAAATGCGCCTAGCATGTCGTCGATACTCGTAAATTTATTTCCAACCAACCCTTTTGAAGCTATTGCAAAGGGCGAAATTTTACAAATCATAACTTTTAGCCTATTTTTCGGCGTCGCGCTTTCGTTTTTAAAGGATAGCAAGGACGAGAGGCTTAGTAGGCTTGGAAATTTGATCTACGACGTATTTGACGGAATCAACCATATCATGTTTTACGTTATAAGATGGATCATGGAGTACGCGCCGTTTGGCGTTTTCGCTCTTATATTTATCGTCTTTTCACAGCAAGGCGTAAAGGCTTTCGGGCCGCTTTTGGGCGTCACGGTTAGCGCGTATATCGGCTTTGCGGCTCAAATTTTCGTCGTTTATTTCTTGATTTGCTTGATCGTTAAAATCAATCCGTTTAAATTTCTAAAAAAAGTTCGCCCGCCTATGTTAACGGCTTTTGTAACCAGAAGCTCGGGTGGAACGCTGCCTATCTCGATGAAAACGGCCGAAGAAGACATGGGTATCCCAAAGCAAATTTACGGCTTTGCGCTTCCCGTGGGCGCCACCGTAAATATGAACGGCACGATCATATATCTAGGTATCTGCGCGATGTTTATCGCTAACGCCGTGGGCGTGGAGCTTGACTCTGGGGCTAAAATGACCATAATACTAACGGCCGTCCTTGCTGCCGTGGGAACTGCCGGGGTGCCTGGAGCGGGCGCGATAATGCTTTTGATGGTGCTTGAATCAGTAGGTCTAAAAGTCGAGGGCGGAAGCGCGGTAGCTGCGGCGTATGCGCTGATTTTAGGTATCGACGCGATCCTTGATATGGGGCGCACGTCGATGAACGTGACGGGTGATATGCTGGGTGCGCTAGTGGTGGCTAAAAATGAAAAAAAATTAGACGAAAGTAAGTGGGCGGATTAGAATTTAATAAATATTTAGATAAAATCGCTAAAAATTTAAAGGAAATATATGATTTTCATCGACGCTTGTTTAAAAAAACCGACGCCCTATACGCCTGTTTGGATGATGCGCCAAGCTGGCAGATATCTGCCAGAATATATGGCTGTAAGAGCTAAAGCAGGGGACTTTTTATCACTTTGTAAAGACTATAAAAAAGCTAGCGAGGTCACGATCCAGCCGGTTGAAATTTTAGGCGTCGATGCGGCGATACTTTTTAGTGATATCCTCGTCGTGCCACTCGAGATGGGCATGGATCTTAAATTCGTCCAAGGCGAGGGTCCGGTATTTAGTGGTCCTATCAAGACGAAAGATGATCTGGATAGGCTGGACGTCCAAAAATCAATCAAAAATTTAGACTACGTATACGATACGATCAAGCTAACGCGCGAAAATTTGGCACATGATAAGGCTCTGATCGGCTTTTGCGGAGCGCCGTGGACGATAGCTACGTATATGATCGAGGGCGGCGGGACGAAAACCTATGCGGTCAGCAAGAAGCTTTTATATTCAAACCCTGAGTTTATGCATCAAATTTTAGCCAAGGTTACGGCCGCGCTCATAGGCTACATGAAAGAGCAGATAAAAGCTGGCGTAAATGCGGTGCAAATTTTTGACAGCTGGGCGGCTGCGCTTGAAGAGCAGGCTTATTTTGAGTTTGGATTTAGCTATATAAATAAGATAGTTGATAGCGTTAAGGCCGAATTCCCGCATATCCCAGTCATCGTTTTTCCAAAAGGCATAAGCGGATATCTGGATAAAATTTCAGGAAATTTTGACGTTTTTGGCGTAGATTGGAGCACGCCGATCGAGCTTGCAAAAGAAAAACTTAGTCCAAGATACGTCCTTCAAGGCAACATGGAGCCAACAAGGCTTTATAGTAAAAAGGCGATCGACGAAGGTGTGGATAAAATTTTAAGCACGATGAAAGGCGCGCCGCATATTTTCAACCTTGGTCATGGAATTTTACCTGATGTGCCAGTCGAAAACGCAAAATACTTTATCAAGGCCGTGCAAACAAGAAGCGCAAGGTAATATAAAGTAAATAGATAAGACGGAGGCGGCATCGGCATCAAATTTAAGATCATATGGCGCCATGCTTAATCTTATTTTAGGCTTTAAGTCGGCCGAATGTACGCAGGGCATCAACGATACGACAGAGAGTGATGGGGCCACAATATAATAGGTCAAGATCGACGAGTTGCCCAAGCAAAGCGTCCAGATCGTAAACATAGCATCGCAACCGTCATAGAGACGGCGCGGCAAAGGCGATCGTAGAAGGCATAAGAAAAGATTTAGCCATTTTGTCGTTTCTTTTTGCGTAGAGTTGTCAAATTTGACTCTTATGTATGATTTTTAAATTGGGGTAAAGCAAAATTTGAGCGAAACTAAATTTCCAAATTTTGCTTTATGCCTTTTTAAAAGTTTTTGTGTTTTTTGGTATTTGCTACTAAATCGGCTCAAATTTAAATACTTTTATTGTTATCCGCTTTAATAAAATTTATCCTCGCTTTTAGTATAATCGCGCATCTTAAATTTAGGAAAATCAATGCAAATCGTATTTGGTCCCGTTAGCTCGCGCAGGTTTGGCGTTTCGCTGGGTATCGATCTATCGCCAGCGCAAAAATGCTGTAACTTTGACTGCGTTTACTGTGAACTCACGGCGGCAAAACCCGTCGCGGAAATAGAAAATTCGCCTAGCGTAGAGCAAGTAATCGCCGAGGTGAAGGCCGCACTTGCCGTGCATCCGCATATCGACGTCATCACGCTTACAGCGAATGGCGAACCGACGCTCTACCCGGATCTGGCGCGGCTAGTAAGCGAGCTAAATTTGATAAAAGGTCCCGCCAAAACTCTCATCCTCTCAAACGGCTCGGGCGTGCTTGATCCTAAAATTTGCGAGGCGCTAAAGGGGCTTGATATCGTCAAATTTAGCCTTGATAGCGCGGTGCAAAAGACCTTTGCCAGGATCGACCGCTCGGGCGATAATATCGATGTTGGCGAGCTGGTGGCCACGATGGCTAAATTTAGGCGAGAATTCAAAGGCGAGCTAGTGCTTGAAATCCTGGTCGTAAAGGGGCTAAACGATACGAAGGTGGAATTTAAGGCGCTAAATGCGGCGCTAAATCAAATTTCACCAGCCCGCGTGGATATAAGTACCATCGACCGCCCTCCCGCATATCCGGTTAAGGGCGTGAGCCAGGAGCTCTTGCATGAGCTTGCGCAGCAAATTTCCGACGTACCGTGCGTCATAGCATCAGCAAAATACGGCGATGAAAAATTTGAGCTTAGCAAAGAGGAGCTACTTGAGCTAGTAAAACGCCGCCCGCAAAGCGAAAACGATGTAACAAATAGCTTCTCTGAAAGCTCGAAACAAAATTTGCATGAGCTTTTAGCGGACGGAAAGATAAAAATAGTAGATGCGGCGGGGACTAAATTTTACCGACTTGCGTGATTTTGCGGTAAAATTTACTCTTTTTTCTACTAATTTTTTGATATCCAAAAAATTTAAGCTAAAATTTATTGACAAACGGAGTTTTTTTGCCTATAATACGACTTCTTTTAAAACGTTCCGGATTAGCTCAGCGGTAGAGTAGTCGGCTGTTAACCGATTGGTCGCTGGTTCGAATCCAGCATCCGGAGCCATTTTGCTATTAAATCCATTCAAAATCCAAATTTTAAAATAATTTCAGCAGTTTTCCAATCTTTATTTAATATTCTAAAATATTTCAGAACAATTTATTTCACCATCAAATATTTTACAAATCAAAATTCGATCAAACAAATTTCACCTCACTATATTATTTCTATTGTATTACTTGTCAATAGTATTAAAAATTCTTGATATTTTTTACTTTACATGATATACTTCGGCTAGTATTATTTAAAAAATAATACACAAAAAGGCTCTAAAATGATAAATTTAAGCAAAATAGCCGAAATAAAAACCGGCTTAGTGTTAAGCAGAAAAAAGGCTGAGGCGCATAGCCCGTCCGAGCACTCGTATAAAATAGTCTCGCTAAAGTCGTTTACAGAAGATGCCATTTACGACGATGCTTTTGCAGATGAATTTATATCTAGCGAGCAAATCAACGAGGAGTATAAAGTAAGCCTTGGTGATGTTTTGCTGCGGCTTAGAGAGCCGAATTTTGCCGTTTATATAGACAAGGAGTATAGCGACCTCGTCTATACGTCTTTGATGGTTCGCATAAGGATTAAAAGCGATAAATTTGATCCGCATTTCGTGGCGCATTATCTAAATAGCAGCGCCGTTAAAAGAGTCCTTGCGCCAGATGTTTCAGGCACTACAATAGCGATGATAGGTGTTGCAAGCATAAATAACATAAAAATACCAACCATAAATTTGCAAACCCAAAACAAGATAGTAAAATACCTAAATTTAGCTCGCGAGGAGAGCGAAATTTTGCAAAATTTAGCAGCCCAAAAGCAAAAATACCACAAAAGTATATTTGAAAATTTAATAAAAGAGGAGAACTAAGATGCAAAAGACCACACAAGATGCCATAAATAACGTCGTTTGGAAGGCTTGCGACACATTTCGCGGCACGATGGACGGAAGCGATTATAAAGACTATGTCTTAACGATGCTTTTTGTTAAGTATCTATCTGATTTTTATAAAGAAAAGCTTGAATTGCTTAAAGCCGAATACGGCGATAAGAGTGATAGGATCGAAGCAAAGCTAAAGAAAGAGAAATTTAAGCTTGATGAGAGTTGCACCTTTGAGTATCTTTTAGCACACAAAGAGGCTGCAAATTTAGGCGAGATAATGAACAAAACGCTAGAAAAGATCGAAGAGGACAACAAAGATAAGCTTGAAGGCATCTTTAGAAGCATCGACTTTAATAACAAAAACAAGCTTGGGGACACGAAAGAGAGAAACGCTATCTTGCAAAATTTGCTCGAGGACTTTAGCGACACTAGGCTAGATCTTCGCCCATCTATGCTTGAAGGCAACGACATAATAGGCGACGCATACGAGTATCTTATAGCTCACTTTGCAAGTGACGCTGGCAAAAAAGGCGGAGAGTTTTATACGCCAAGCGAGGTTTCGACGCTTCTTGCAAAGCTAGTTGAGCCAAAAGAGGGCGATATGATCTATGATCCTACTTGCGGCTCTGGCTCGCTTCTTATCAAGGCTTCAAAAGAGGTCGGTAGCAAAAATTTCCGCCTTTACGGACAAGAGAAAAACGGACAAACTCACGCACTTTGCAAGATGAATATGTTTTTGCACGAGATAAATGACGCCGTGATCGAGTGGGGCGACACGATCAGAAACCCGCTTCATCTGCAAGATAACCTTATCAAAACCTTTGACATAGTCGTGGCAAATCCCCCTTTTAGCCTCGATAAATGGGGTGCTGACTTTGCTGGGAACGATCCTTTTATGAGATTTGCTAGCTACGCTTTGCCGCCAAAGAGCAAGGGCGACTACGCATTTGTCGTGCATATGATAAAAAGTCTAAACAACAACGGCAAAATGGGCGTCGTGCTTCCGCATGGAGTACTATTTCGCGGGGCAAATGAGGGCAAGATCCGCCAAAAACTAATCGAAGAAAATTTACTAGACGCCGTCATCGGACTACCGGCAAATCTATTTTACGGCACGAGCATCCCTGCTTGCATACTCGTTTTTAAGAAAAACCGCACAAACGAAGACGTACTATTTATCGACGCTAGCAAAGAATTTGAAAAAGGCAAAAACCAAAACTCGCTAACCGAGCAAAATATCAAAAAGATAGTCACAACCTATAAAAACAGAAGCGAGATAGAAAAATACTCCCACGTAGCAAGCCTTAGTGAGATAAAAGAGAATGACTACAACCTAAACATCCCTCGCTATGTCGATACATTTGAAGAAGAAGAGCCTATCGATATCGAGGCTACAAAGGCTGAGATTTCACGCCTAGAAGCCGAGCTAAAAAGCGTTCAAGGCAAGATGAGCGAGTATCTTGCGGAGCTTGGGCTATGAGCGAATTTAAGAATTTACCAAGCGGATGGAAGGTCGTGAGGCTTGGGGAAATTTGCAATGTTAAACAAGGATTGCAAATCCCTATATCGGAAAGATTTTGTGAAAATGCACAAAATAGATATTTTTATATAACAAATGAGTTTTTAAAAGAAAAATCAGAAGTCAAGTATTATATTGAAAATCCGCCAGAGGGTACCATTTGTTTTTGTGATGATATATTGATGACAAGAACTGGTAATACTGGCATGGTTGTCACGAATGTTTTTGGTGTTTTTCATAATAATTTTTTTAAAATTGCATATGATAGACAACTTATCAAAAAAGAGTATTTTGTTTTTTTGCTTACTGGACCAAAAATACAAAACGAAATTTTAAAAAGAGCTGGGAGTTCAACAATACCAGACTTAAATCATGGTGATTTTTTAAGTATAAAAATTTCAATTCCGCCATTAGACGAGCAAGAAAAGATAGCGGAAATTTTATCTACTTGGGATGAGGCTATAAATTTAACTATAAATTTGATAGAAAGCAAAAAGCAGTTTAAAAAAGCCCTTATGCAAAATTTACTTACAGCCAAAATCCGCTTCCCTGAGTTTCAAGACGAGTGGCTAATTGTGAAATTGGAAGAGGTTTCTGAAATATATCAACCGCAAACAATTTCACAAAGTGAATTAACAGATAGTGGATTTGACGTTTATGGCGCCAATGGCATTATAGGAAAATATAGTAGGTATAATCACGAATTTGAACAAGTTGTTATAACTTGCAGAGGAAACACATGCGGTGCGGTTAATTTTACAAAACCAAAATCATGGATAACTGGTAATGCTATGGTTATAAATTTAGACAATTCAACTAAAGCTATAAAAACTTTTATTTATTATTTACTATCAAATACAAATTTCCAATATCTAATCTCTGGCTCAGGACAGCCTCAAATTACAAGTAACATTAGATATCATAAAATAAAACTTCCAAATTTAGACGAGCAACAAAAAATCGCAGAGGTTTTAACGGCTTGCGATGACGAGATAAATTTACTAAATTTAAAACTAGAAAATTTGAAAAAACAAAAACAAGGCTTAATGCAAAAACTACTAAGCGCAAAGGTAAGAGTAAAATGAGCCAATACGGCAAGTATATCGTATATGTAGATGAGAGCGGAGATCACTCCTTAAGCCCTATCAATAAAGAATATCCGGTGTTTGTCTTGGCTTTTTGTATATTTGAAAAACATAAATATAGCATAGATATAGTGCCTAAACTTAAAGAATTTAAATTTAAGCATTTTGGACACGATATGGTTGTATTGCATGAAAATGAGATAAGACGAGATAAGGGGGAATTTAAAATACTAAACTCTAAAGATAAAAAAGATAGTTTTATATCTGAGCTAACAAATATTATAGAAAATGCCGAATTTACTCTTATTTCAGCCGTTATAAATAAAGAAAAACTCGGAAGCGGAGTTGGTAGCCCTTACGATCTAGCTCTTAAATTTTGCATGGAAAGAACATATTTTTTTCTAAGAGATAAAAACGAAGCAAATAATATAACGCATATAGTGGTGGAGCAAAGAGGAAAAAGGGAAGATGAAAGCTTGGAGCTTGAGTTTAGAAGAATTTGTGACGGATATAATTATAGGAGTATCAAAATGAACTTTGAAATAGTTATGGCAAATAAACTTAGTAATTCTGCAGGACTTCAACTAGCTGATTTAGTAGCAAGACCGATAGGACTAAATGTCATAAAGCCAGATCAAGAAAATAGAGCATTTGAAATATTGAAGCAAAAATTTAGAAGTAGCAATGGAGTTTATAATGGATATGGATATAAAATTTACCCATAAAAAACAAAAGCCCTTAGGAAAATCCCTAAGAGCTTTCGCCGATCGCCAATCTGCAATCCAATGTGGAGATACTATCGAAATTCTTGTGAAAAATAACTTAAAGGATACCAAATGACCCCAGATACTTCAGAAAATAAGATCCAGCAAAACAGCATAAATTTACTACGAAATTTGGGCTATAAATTTATAAGCAGGGAAGAAAATTTAAGGCTTCGTGGCTCTAAATCTAGCGAGGTTTTGTTTAGGGAAATTTTAACCCAAAAGCTTTACGAGATAAACGGCTACGAGTATAAGGGCAAGCGATATAAATTTAGCCAAAGCAGTATTTTAAAAGCGGTCGATGAGTTAGCGGGAGTTTCACTAAACGAAGGGCTAATGATCGCAAATGAAAAGATCACTAATTTGCTCTTGCTTGGCACTAGCTTAGAGGAAAATTTAGAGGACGGCACAAGAAGAAGCTTTTCTTTTAAATTTATAGACTTTGAAAATTTGCAAAACAACGACTTTTATGTAACGGAGGAGTTTGAAGTAAGCAGGGCAAATCAAGGCGAGATACAAAAGCACAGAAGGCCAGATCTCGTGCTTTTTATAAACGGCATACCAATAGTCGTAATAGAGCTTAAAAAATCAAGCGTGAGCCTTGAAAACGGCATAAAACAGCTACAAAAAGAGCAGGGCAAAGAGGAAATAGCGCATCTTTTTAAATACATCCAGCTAACTATCGCAGCAAACGGCAGTGAGGCAAGATACGGCACAACGGGCACGCCGTTTAAATTTTATAGCGTGTGGAAAGAGCAAGATAGCGTAAATGAAAGCCTAGAGGACGTGATAGAAGATAGAAAAATAAGTGCGCTTGATACTACGCTTTTTGCGCTACTATCTAAAGATAGGCTATTAAGGCTAATTAGGCACTATATACTGTTTGATAAAAGGGTGAAAAAGGTTTGCAGATATCAGCAGTTTTTTGCGATAGAAGAGACGCTAAAGCGAGTATCGGCGAAAAAAGAGGGCGCAAGAGTGGGCGGACTCATCTGGCACACACAAGGAAGTGGCAAGTCGCTTACTATGGTAATGCTAACAAAGCTTTTAAAACAAATTTATTCAAACTCAAAAGTTATCGTCGTAACCGACAGGATAGACCTAGATGAGCAGATACACGAAACTTTTAAAAACACGGATATAAAAGCAGGACGAGCAAGTAGCGGAAGCGATCTGATAGAAAAGCTACAAAGCGGCGTTAGCGTGATAACTACGCTCGTGCATAAATTTGAAAAGGTGCAAAACCAAAAGGTAGTGATACGAGATAGCGATATATTTGTGTTAGTAGATGAGAGCCACCGCACGCAAGGCGGAGATCTGCATAAGGCGATGAAAAAGGCTTTGCCGCTTGCTTGTTATATAGGCTTTACAGGCACGCCGCTTTTAAAGCGCGAGAAAAATAGCTTTGCTAAATTTGGCGGAGAAATTCATAGATATACGATAGATGACGCCGTCAAAGACGGAGCCGTTTTACCGCTACTTTACGAGGGGCGATATGTGGGTCAAGAGGTGCTTGATGCTGATGGGCTAACTAGGAAATTTGATCTCATATCAAAAGAGCTAAGTGATCAGGCTAAAAGGGACTTGCAACAAAAGTGGGCGAGGTTTGAGCGTGTGGCTTCGAGCGAGCAAAGGCTAGAGCTCATAGCCGTTGATATAAATGAGCATTTTAAAAAGAGTTTAAAGATGGCAAATGGCGGATTTAAGGCGATGCTTGCAACGCAAAGAAAATATGACGCCATAAAATATCATCAAATTTTTGAAGAATTTGGAGAAATAAAAACTGCTTACGTGATATCAAGCAACGAGCACGAGGAGCTTGAGGGCGGGCACAAAGAGTACGTCGCAAAGGCGTGGCAAGAGACGATAAAAGACTACGGCGGTGAGGAGGCGTACCTAAAGCATGTCAAAAACGAATTTATTTACGGCGACGAGATAGATCTGCTTATCGTCGTTGATAAGCTTTTAACGGGATTTGACGCGCCAAGAGCAAGCACGCTTTATATAGATAAACAGCTAAAAGAGCATAATCTGCTCCAAGCCATAGCTAGAGTAAATAGGCTTTATGACGGAAAAGATTATGGCTACATTATTGATTATAGAGGGCTTTTGGGCGAACTTGATGAGGCGCTTACTAGCTATGCGTCGCTAAGCGGCTTTGACCCGGAGGATCTAAGCGGAGCCGTGATAGACGTAAGAAGTGAGATCGTAAAGGCTAAGACCTACTATACTCATTTAGACGGGCTTTTTAGTGGCGTCAAATTTAAAGACGACTTAGAAAGCTATGTGGCGGTTTTAGAAGACGTGCAAAAACGAGACGACTTTAAAGAGTGGCTGTCGCAGTTTGCTAGGGCGTTTAAACTAGCGCTTTGTAGTGAGAAAATTTGCGATATCTTAAGCGAAGAGGAGATAAAAGCCTATAAACAAAAGGTTAAATTTTATAACGAGCTAAGAAAGGCGGTGCAGCTAAGGTATCACGAGAGTTGCGACTTTGGCAAATACGAAGCTCAGATGCAAAAGCTACTTGATACTTATGTGAGCGCAAAAGAGGTCAATGAGCTCACCAGGCTTGTAAATATCTTTGAGACGGAATTTGATGACGAGGTGCAAAGAGTCGAAGGTAAAAATGCAAAAGCTGATACGATAATCAGCGCCGTAAGTGCAGTGGTAAAAGAGAAAATGGAGTCAAATCCGGCGTTTTATAAATCAATAGCCAAGCAGATACAAGATATCATCGACGAGTATAAGGCAAAAAGACTGAGCGAAGAGGAAAAACTTGCCAAAGCAAAACAGCTAAAAGGCCTAATAACCGGAGCTTTAAAGCCAAATGAAGATAGATATCCAAAAGAATTTAACGGCAAGGAAATTTTGTTTGCCATTTATGATAATTTGCTTGATATTTTAGGCGATGTGGAGCTTGAGGATATAGAGGCGGTCGCTAAAAATTTGAGTATGAAATTTTATGAAATTTATGAAAAAGCCTCTAAAAAACCGGAATGGTACAAAAATAAAGAGGTAGAAAACGAGATAACAAGCCAGATGGAAGACGCTCTTTGGGATGTCGAGGACGAATACGGCGTATCTATCGATGATAAAGAGAAAATTTATCAAACTATCCGTGGCATAGGGATAAGTTTTTATGCAAAGTGACGTAAAAATCATCAAAAAAGATGTAAAAAATATCACTTTAAAAGTTAGACCTAGCGGCGAAGCGATACTGACCGCGCCAAATTCGGTAAGCGATGAGCATATAAAATTTATCATGCAAAAAAGAGCCCAGTGGATAGCGCAAAAACGTGCGTTTTTTGCTTCGTTTAAGACGCCGCAAAAAGAGTACGTAAGCGGTGAGGATTTTAGATATCTTGGGCGAAGTTATAGGCTAAAAGTGGTGCAGTCTAAGGAGGAGCGCGTAAAGCTTCAAAGGGGTTATCTAGAGCTATTTGTAAAAGATAAAAGCGACCTAAAGCGAAGAGAAAATTTGATTTATGAGTGGTATCATGAAAAGGCGATGATATATTTTTTTAACATCTTGCAAGAGTTTAACAAGATAGTAAAGCAAGATATCAAAAGCGTAAAAATAAGGCAGATGAAAACAAGATGGGGAAGCTGCAATCCATATAAATCATATATAAATTTAAACATAGAGCTTATCAAAAAGCCAAAGGTGTGCATCGAGTATGTCGTATTTCACGAGCTAGCTCACTTGCACTATCCAGATCACTCAAAGGAATTTTATGATTATTTGAGCCTTTACATGCCTGATTGGCAAAAACGCAAGGAGATTTTAGAGAAGGCTATGCCGTAAAATATTTTTGCAACCTGAGTTTTCTAAAAAAGCGTAAGAAATATGATTTTGCTGAGCGGTTAAGTTTTTGGAAAAATCGCGCAGGTGAAACTCTCCGCGCTCCAGCGCCTAAAAGCTCAGTCGTAGCAGCTAATCTCGCCGCCGCACGCCATCTCTTCCTCGTCGTTATCGAGCTTAAATTTGGCGCAGTTTTGGGCGGTTTCTCGCGCTTTTTCATAGTCAAATTTGCCAAATTTAAACTTGCCTTTTTCACTAAAATTTGCACGCATCAAAACACCCGAAGCTCTTTTACGCTTAAATTTCTAAAGCCGCCGTCCGATTCTTTTTTGACGAGCAAAGTCGCCTTAAAATCCAAAAATACCGACTTTAGCGCTCCGATCAAATTTGCCTCTGATCTTGCCGTCGTTTCCGCTAAGCCTAAGCCCTATACCGGCTAGCGCGCCTATAACGCCGCGAGCGCCGCTTTTAGCTCTTTTGTGATTAAATTTGATTTCGTATTAAAATACGAGCGAATATTAACAACTTAAACTTTCATAAAACTTAAAAAACAAATATGCAAAATTCTAACTTTGTCACTAAAATATTCTACATTAACGATTATCGGAATTTTAGGTATTTTGATAAATGAAGTAGAAAAATTTAATTTCGTAATTTGGAATTCGGGACAAACATTTTTTGGGTTAAATTTGAAAAGGGGCGGAATGAAAAAGTCAAATTTAGACTAAACTAGTAGTGAAGCTTTTTGCGGCGATTACGGAAATTTTGTATTTAAGATATATGCTAAATTTGCATATATAAATCATCATCAGATACCGATAAAATCGTACTAAAAATAGTTTAAGTTTTTGCTTGATTTAAGCAATAATTCACTACAATCAAATCTTAAATTTAGATTTTCAAGCTATCATTTTGCAAAAATTAAGGAAAATCATGCAACCTATTTTTACGACGCAAATCATCAAATTTAAAGGTGCGCAAAAAAGCGCCGTGGATGATATTTTGGTGCGCGAGATCAAGCTTGAGATCTACATAAACGGCAAGCGTTTTGGCGCACTGATGGCAACTCCGACCGATCAGGAGGCTCTGGCTGCGGGCTATCTAATCAGCGAAAATTTGATCGCGAGCCCCGAGGATATCGAGAGTATCGAGCTCTCAGACGACGCTTTAAGCGTGCGGGTAAAGGCTAAAATCAACGAAAAACGCCTCGAGCAGTTTGACGAGGAAAAGGTGATAATCAGTGGCTGCGGGCGTAGCTCTACGGCAAATATCGATCCAGGGGCTATGGCGGCACGCTCGATAAAGGGCGAGGTTAAATTTCACAAAGACGAAATTTTGCGCCAGATGGGGCAGTTTTACACGCAGTGCGAGCTCTACGAGATGACTGGCTGCGTGCACACGGCTAAGCTTTTTGTTAGCGGCGAACAGTTTTACATCGGCGAGGATATCGCCCAGCACAACACCATAGATAAAGCCGTCGGCAAAGCGGTACTAGCAGGTGCGCAGCTGCAAAATTCGTTTTTGATGGTGAGCGGGAGGCTGAGCTCCGAGATGGTCGCAAAAGCCGTCATGCACGGCATCCCCGTGCTCGTCTCGCGCACGGCTCCGACTAGCCTTGGCGTCGTGATAGCGCGTAAATTTAACCTCACGCTATGCGGCTTTGCTCGCGGCGAAAACATAAACGTGTATAGCGGCGCGGAGAGAATCTATGAGTGAGCAAATCCGCGAACTGATCGCAAAACTGCTAAATCCAAAGGGCAGGCTAGACTGCGGCGCGGCGTTTAAGATCGCTGCAAAGCTAGGCGTAGAGGTCGGGCTGGTTAGCGACGAGGCCGAAAAAATGGGTGTAAAGATCGACAACTGCGAGCTAGGGCAGTTTGGCGGGCTGGAAAACGGACGCGGCAAATACACCGTGATGACGCAGCTAAAGCAGATGACCGACGAAAAGAACAGAATCCTGTGCAAAGACGCTAGAGACGCGGCTGCGGGCGTGGGGCTAAAGACGATCCGCTCGACGCTAAAAGACTATAAAATCGACGTAAAATACTGCCAGTTGGGGTGTTTTAAGGAGAAGAAAGGAAAAAAGATGAGAGTAAAAACCAAAACCTGGATAGAAAACGACGAGGGCGAGCTTATCTTCGGCAAGGGTAAAACAGAAGTCCTAGACGTCATCGCAGAGGTTGGCTCGATCTCAAAGGCCGCCGAAATTCTAGGCATGAACTATAAAAAATGCTGGACTCATCTGCAAATTTTGCAAAAAAATCTAAAAGAGGAGCTCTTTACCACTAAGCAAGGCGGCGGAGAAAACGCCGGCACGACGCTAAACGAGCGCGCGCATGAGCTCATAAACGCCTATAGACAGCTTCAAAACGACATCGAGGATTTTGCGGATAAGCGCTTTAAGGAGCTGTTTTTGAAAAAAGACGGCGAGAAAAAAGACGAGACAAACGATAAAAAGAAATAAAACCACATCAATTTAAGGGAGAAAAAATGTACGTAAAACTAAACGATAGGGTCTATCTAAACAAAGATAAGATCACCAGAGTAAAGGTAGATAGCGTCCAAGACGGTATCAGGATTCGCTTTTACGAGGGGCAAAACCAAGTCGCTAAAAGCGGACGCTTCGAAACCGAAGCAAAAGCTATCGAGTGGCTAGAGAAAAATTTTATAAACAAATAATAAAATGGTCGTGAGCCTCTGTGGCTCGCGCTTCTGTGCTTTATCAAGTTAAATTTGCCGCTTTGCGGTTAAATTTAGCTTGCTCAAATTTAACCTCCAAATTTACTAAATCATTTCCACCGCAAAAGCCCCAAATTTGCGAAAATTTACTATAATTACCGCATCAAATTTAAAGAGTAAAAAATGGCAAATTTAGACGAAATAAGAAAAAATATCATCCTAAAACCTGGCGTGCATTATTTTGATTTCGCGGCTTCGGGGCTTGCTTATGAGCTCGTAGAGCGCGAGATAGGCGAAATTTTAAAAACCTACGCCAACACCCACTCCGATAGTAGCTCTAGCGCGATCATCACGCAGCGTCGCTACGAGGGCGCGCGCGAGAGCCTAAAAAAGCTGCTGGGGCTTGACGAGCGGTTTTATCTCATCGCCTGCGGACAGGGCGCGACGGCTGCGATCAAGAAATTTCAGGAGCTGCTTGGCATCTACTTGCCGCCTGCGACCAGAAGCGCGATCGGCGAGGCAAATTTACGCGCCGCACAGCTTCCGCTCGTGCTCGTTTCGCCCTACGAACACCACTCAAACGAGCTTAGCTTTCGCGAGGGGCTTTGCGACTACCTGCGCGTGCCTCTTAGCGAATCTGGCGAGATCGATCTGCTCGCACTTGAGCGCATCCTAAAGCTAAATGCGGGACGCCGCATCATCGGCTCGTTTAGCGCCGCCTCAAACGTCACGGGCATCATTAGCGACTATAAAAAGATCAGCGAGCTAATCAGAGCCGCAGGCGGTATCGTCGCCTTTGACTGCGCGGCGCTGAGCTCGCACGCAAATTTAGACTGCGACCATTTCGACGCGATTTTTCTCTCACCTCATAAGCTACTCGGCGGACCTGCAAGCTGTGGGCTTTTGGCGATCAAAAAAGAGTTGCTTAACAGCGACGTACCGACATTTGCCGCGGGCGGGACGGTCGCTTATGCTAACCGCGAAGGACACGTATTTTTGAAAAATCCCGAGCAGCTAGAGGAGGGCGGTACGCCGCCTATCATCGGCCTTATACGGGCAAATTTGGCCTACGCGCTGCGAAACGAAGTCGGTTTTGAGAGGATAAAAAGCGCCGAAGACGAGCTAGCGCAGCTTTTTGAGAGCGAGCTAGCGGGCATAGATGAGGTCATAAACTACGCTCCAAAGGGCGCGCCGCGACTGCCGATAATCTCATTTAACGTGCGCGGCGTATCGGCGTATGATTTCGCCGCGAGCCTTAGCAACGACTTTGGTATCCAGACGCGCGCGGGCGTGATGTGCGCGGGGCCGTACGCTCACGATCTGCTGGGTATCAAGGAGGGGCGCATGCCAGAAAGTAAGCCCGGCTTCGTGCGCGTGAGCCTGCACTATACGCACACCGAGCAAGACGTGCGCTATTTAGTTGGCGCGATAAAATCCTGCATCAAAAAGCACCGCGAGCTCTGGGGCGAGGAGAAGGCGATGTATGAGATGTTTGGCGGGAAAATTTAAATTTGAGCGGGTTAAATTTGACTCGCGAAAAGGTCAAATTTGAGTAAATCAAAAATACGCGGTCAAATTTGAAAATTTACGCCGTAAAGATACGGGTCTGGGCGCTCAAATTTGATTAAATTCAAAAAATAAAAAGAGTAAATTTAAGAAAGAAAAAGGGCGCAAAGCGCGCCCGAATTTACGCGAGTAGAGTCAAATTTGACCTAAACGCGCGTAAAAATTAGTTTTTGCGCGTATTTGCGTCTGGTGTGAAAAGTGGCTTGTCAAGAAGTTTGAAGTCACCTATAAATTTCTGACCCTCTTCGCTTGTAGCCCATTTTATAAATTTCTCTGCATTTTCGATGTCAGTTTTAGGGCAGTGTTTTGGATTTACTGCGATTAGAGAGTAGAAGTTTTTAAGATCGTTGTCGCCCTCGTTGATGATGACCATCTCAGGATGACCTTTTTGGTTTGCTTCATATTTAATGTAAGTACCACGGTCAGTAAATGTAACGCCTTTTTGCTCAGCAGCAGCATTTATCGTAGCTAGCATGCCTTGACCTGTTTGCATATACCAGCCGTCTTTTTCAGGGACTTCACCAGCGATCTTTTTCCAGATGCCTTTTTCTTTATTGTCTGTGCCTGATTTATCGCCACGTGAGAAGAATTTGATACCATCTTTTTTGATAAGTTCAAAGCTTTGTTTTATATCTTTGCCTTTAAATTTATCAGCAATTGATTTATCAGCGATAACGACGAAGTCATTGTACATTACGGCATTTCTTTTTAAGCCAAAACCTTTTTCTACAAATTCTTTCTCAACTTTTGGTGAGTGAACGAAAAGTATGTCCGCATCGCAGTTTTCGCCTAGTTTTAAAGCCGCTCCAGTGCCTACGGCAGTCCATTTGATATCGACGCCGGTTTTTGCCTTATACGCAGGATAGATCGCGTCTAGTAGCCCCGTGTTATCGGTGCTAGTCGTAGTTGCCATGATGAGTTCGCTATCGCCCGCAAACGCCAAAACGCTCGCGATTAGCGAGCCTAGTATTACTTTTTTCATTGTTTCTCCTTTTTTAAAAAGTATGCTATTATAGCACATTAAATTAACACTTAAGAAATATGCAAGGAAAGAATATTTGGACTTTCTACTAAACGGATTTTTGGAGGCCTTTAGGCTGCTTTTTAGCGGCGACGAGGAGACGTATTCGGCGATCAGGGCGACGCTTTACACTTCGAGCGTTTCGATATTTTTTGCGATTTTAGTCGGTTTTCCGCTAGGATTTACGCTGGGATTTTATGATTTTAAAGGACGCAGGGTTTTGCGTCTGCTCAGCGATACGGCGCTTGCGATGCCCACCGTTGCGATCGGGCTTATTTTGTATGCATTTATCACGCGAAACGGGCCGTTTGGCGAGTTTGGGCTGCTTTTTACGCTAAAGGCCGTGATGCTGGGACAGTTCGTGTTGGCGCTGCCTATCATCATCTCGCTAAGCGCTAGCGTCGTGGAAAATATGGACAAAAAGCACTATCTAACGATACTAAATTTACGCCTGAGCGCGCCTAGGCTAGTGGGCTGCGTGCTTTACGAGCTGAGGTATGCTCTGATGGTGGTCGTAGCGACGGCGTACGGGCGTATCGTGGCTGAGGTCGGTGTCGCGATGATGATCGGCGGAAATATCAAATATTTTACTCGCACGATCACGACTGCAGTATCGCTAGAGACGAACAAGGGTGAGTTTGCGATGGGTATAGCGCTAGCTTTGGTGCTTATCTTTATCGCATTTGCGGTAAATTTGGCGATACACGCGCTAAAAAGGCTTAATCGATGAAATTTGATAAATTTAAAAAATTTACGCTCGTAAAAAGCGGGCTGTGCGCGCCAAATTTGAGCCTTTTGTTTAAATTTAACAAGAAAGGCGCAAAGTGATAAACGTTAGAAATTTACGCCTAAACTACGGCGCGAGCGAGATTTTAAACATCCCGCACCTTGATATCGATGTCACTAAAATCACCGCGTTAACTGGTAGCAACGGCAGTGGTAAAAGTACACTGATGCGTGTGATTTCGTTTTTACAAAAGCCCACTAGCGGCGAGGTGCGGCTGTGGGGAAGCAGCGCGCCTAGCTTAAATTTACTGCGCGACGTTAGCGTTTTGTTGCCCGAGCCCGCGCTTTTAAAACGCCCCGTGAGGGAAAATTTTAAAGCCGTTTTAAAAAGCCGCGGAGTGCTAGGGGAATTTGACGAGCGAGCGAGCGAGGCGTTAAATTTGGTCGGGCTTGACGAGAGTTTTTTAAACAAGCGCCACTTTGAGCTAAGCTCGGGGCAGACGCAGCGCGTTAGCTTTGCGCTAAATTTGGCGCTTAGATCGCGGCTATATCTACTCGACGAGCCGACAAATAGCGTGGACGCGGGCACGTCAAAGCTTTTCGGCAAGGCGGTGCTTTACATGTGGCAAAGATACGGCTGCGGCTTTGTGATCGCTAGTCACGACGATAAATGGCTAACCGCGATCGCCGAAGAAAACGTCTTTTTGCACAAGGGGCGCGTGTGCGAATTTGAATACAAAAATATATTCGACGCTCGGGACGGGGTTTTGAAATTTGACGAAAACGCTATCATAAATTTGCCGTCAAATTTGCGTAGCGCCACAAAGATCGCCGTAAATCCCGGCAAAATAACGCTAAGTAAAACGCCGATTGATGGGTGCTTGAGCGGTATCTTGCACTCAGTTTCGCTCTATCTTGGCAAAGAGCTTTTGGTAAAAATCAAAATTGGCGACTTTTTGATTAAAACGCTGGCACCTAATTCGCAAAATTTTAATATCGGCGAAAATATTTATTTTAAATTTGACGAAGGAGCGTTTTTGGGGCTTGAATGAGCCTCAAATTTTGCAAATTTCGCTCCTAATTTTAAATTTAGGCTTGTTTAATGCCCGTTAAAATAGCCGAGTTAAAAGTAAATATCAAAATGAAGCGTAAATGCCATATATATGCGTAAATTTCATATTTCTTTTATCCCCTAAAATTCGCTACAAGTAATATGCAATTAAGGCATATTTAAGCGTATATTAATTTTTTTAATTTATTTTTTTTTAAGTATAAGAAATAAGCCAAAAAGTAGTATAGTTTCACAATCGAGAAAAATCTCAAAAAATAGACAAAAATGATAAAGGAAGGCGATGACTAGCAAGGGCGAATTTGCGGCGGGACGCGGGCTTTACTACTCGCTATTTTCGCGTTTTTTCGTTTTTAGTCTAAGTGGCGATAGATTTACCGGCCTAAGCGCGATGCTAGGACTTGCCGCAGCTCATGCTCTAAACGAAGAATCAGCCGCTGCGATAATGCATATACAGGCAAAATTCGACGAGAAAAATCCGCAAAATTTAGCGGATGAATTCGATGAAATTTTCCACGCTCCGCCAAGCCCGCTTAGAAACTCGCTGTCCTACTACGACGAGGGCTACGAGGTCGGGCATGCCTGCGCGAAAGTGCGTAAAATCTTAGCCCGCACCGACCTTAGGCGAGATGAGGCTAAATTTAAAGAAAGTGAAGACAACGTAGGCTTCGTGTTTGCGCTAATGAGCGAATTTATAGCGCGCGAGGGCGAGCTGGAGCTATACGGCGAGCTTGAGGAACAGCTTTTTAAAGAGATCATAAACCCAAACATCGATGAGTTTATAGAGAGTCTTTTTAATCACGAAAGTAGCGAAATTTACAAGGACGTCGCGGTGCTACTGCAAGGATTTATCGAGTTTGAGCGCGTAGTTTTGAGCGCGCCGCGTCCTATAAATCACGGCGAAAACAAAAAGACTTTGGACGGAGTTTCAAGATCCGAAGCCATAAGAAGACAAAAAAACCGAGTGAGAAAGATAAAAGCTATGGAGGAAGAAAATGCAAAAAAATAGGCGAGAATTTTTAAAAAAGGCGGGGCTAGTCGGCGCGGTAGCGGCTACGGCCGGAGTAGCGACGGCAGCGGCGTCAAACCTAAAATACGGTAAAAGCAAAAAGACCGAGGTGCTATACAAAAGAAGCAAAAACTGGGATCTATACTACGAACAAGCGAAATAAATAAAATTTAAGAAAGGATGAATATGTCTGAGGCAAATTTGCGTCTTATACCCAACTCAAACGCAGTCGGGCGAAGATCGTTTTTAAAAATGGCCGCGCTAGCGGGCGTTGCGGGCAGCATGAGCGGACTGGCTGCTAGCGGCGTAACTAGAAGCGCGACCAAAGAAGAGATGGCAAATCCGTTTCCAAACTCTAAAATCGTAAAAACCGTTTGCTCGGTTTGCTCTGTTGGATGCGGAGTGCTAGCCGAGGTAGAAAACGGCGTTTGGGTACGCCAAGAGGTGGCCCAAGATCACCCGGTAAGCGCTGGCGGTCACTGCTGTAAGGGCAGCGACGTCATCGATATGGTGCGCTCTCACTGCCGTGTAAAATATCCGATGAAAAAAGTCGGCGGCAAATGGAAACGCATCAGCTACAAAGACGCGCTTGACGAGATCGGCGCAAAACTAAAAGCTTACCGTGAGAAAAACCCGGAGCAAGTTATGTTTCTGGGTTCAGCAAAAGATAGCAACGAGCAGAGCTACTACATCAGTAAATTCTCTGCGATGTTTGGGACAAACAACCTAGATCACCAAGCTAGAATTTGACATAGCGCAACAGTCGCCGGTGTGGCGAATACGTGGGGTTATGGAGCTATGACTAATCACCTTGGAGATATCCAAAACGCGAAGTCTATCTTTATAATCGGCGCAAATCCGGCTGTAAACCACCCGGTAGGATTCAGACATTTTCTAAAAGCGAAAGAAAATAACGGCGCGAAGCTGATCGTGGTCGATCCAAGATACACGAGAACTGCGGCTAAGGCTGATTATTTCGCTCAAATTCGCCCAGGTACGGACATACCTTTCATGTACGGTATGATGAATCTCATCTTTGAAAACGGCTGGGAAGATAAGAAATTTATAGAAGACCGCACGTACGGTATCGATGAGATCCGCAAAGAGGCTGCAAAATGGACGCCTGAAGTGGTAGAAGACGTAACTGGAGTACCGGCTGCGACGCTAAAAGAGATAACTGAAGTTTTTGCTAAAAACCGCCCAGGATCAGTTGTTTGGGCGATGGGTCTAACTCAGCACACCATAGGCAGCTCAAACACTCGTATCGCTCCGATCCTTCAACTAATACTAGGAAATATGGGTGTATCAGGTGGCGGCTGCAACATCCTTCGCGGTCACGACAACGTCCAAGGCGCTAGCGATATGGCAAATGCGCCCGATAGCTTGCCTGGTTACTACGCTAAAAACGAAGCCACGTGGAAATACTTCGCTAAAATGTGGAAAGTAGACTACGAGTGGCTACAAGGAAATTTCGTAAAACCTGAATGGATGTTTAAGCCGGGATTTACCCTAGCTCGCTGGTGGGCGGGCGTACTCGACGGCAAAAACGGCAATGACCCGGTTGAAAACGCAGGCGATAGCCTAAAAGCCCTAATCGTCATCGGTAACGGCATCACCTCGACCGCGCAACAAGTAAAAGTGCAAGAGGGTCTTGACGGGCTTGAGCTTTTGGTATTGCTTGATCCTTTTGTAAACGACGCTGGCGTTATAACAAATAAAAAAGACGACGTATATCTACTACCTGCGGCGACTCAGTTTGAGGGTAGTGGCACGGTCGTAGCCACAAACCGCAGCGGCCAGTGGAGAAGCCAGGTCGTAGAGCCTTTGTTTGAGAGTATGCCCGATCACGAAATTTTATTTGAGCTTGCAAAGAGAATAGGCTTTTACGACGAGCTAACTCGCACGATCAGAGACGCTAAAGGCAAGATCGAGTGGCCTGAAGCAGCTACTCGTGAGATCGCTAGCATAGTAAAAAGTATCGGTTTAACGGGCTGGACGCCGGAGCGCCTAAAACGCCATCAGGCTAACTGGGATAAATTTGACGAAAAAACGCTAATGGGCAAAGAGGGCACCGAGGTAGCGGGCGAATACTACGGCTTGCCGTGGCCTTGCTGGACGGAAAAGCACCCTGGTAGTCCAAATTTATACGATATAAATAAACCGGTAATGCAAGGCGGTATGGGCTTTAGAAACCGCTTCGGCCTAGAGCATAACGGCATAAATCAGCTAGCTGGCGATGGTAGCGCGCCTGTAGGCGGCGCTCAAAGCGGCGGATATCCGGAGATCAAAAAAGATAACATCGAAAAGATACTGGGCATCACGCTAACAGATGAAGAGCGCGAGAAAATGGGAGCGACGTGGGCAACCGACGCTAGCAACATAATCGCCGAAAAATGCATGGAAAAGGGCATCGTTCCGTACGGCAACGCAAGAGCTAGAGCGGTAGTTTGGACATTCGTCGATCAGATACCGCAGCACAGAGAGCCTATCCACTCGCAGCGCCAAGATCTTGCGCAGAAGTATCCGAGCTTTGAGGATAAGCCAAACCACTACCGCGTATTTACGAAGTATAAGAGCTTGCAGCTAAGTAAGGACTTCTCAAAAGAATTCCCGATAAATCTAGTCACGGCTCGTCTCGTAAACTTTAGCGGCGCGGGTATGGAGACGCGCGCTAGTATGTATCTATCGCGTATCACGCCTGAGATGTTTGCCGATATCCACCCTGAGCTTGCGGCTAAACACGGCATTAAACACTGGGATTTCGTATGGATTCATTCGCCGGAAGGCACGAAAATCAAAGTACGCGCCAGAATCGTACCGTCTGTCAAGCCTGATATGATTTTCTTGCCGTTTCACTTCGCCGGATACATGCAGGGCGTCGATATGACGGGTAATTTCCCTGAGGGCACGAGGCCTTATGCGGTAGGCGAGAATGCAAATACCGTCACCAACTACGGCTACGATATAGTCACTCAAATCCCAGAAACAAAAGGCGGTCTATGCCGCATAGAAAAGGCGTAAAATGAGCGAATTTAACGATAACAATAGACTTAAATTTTACTGCGACGACGACAGGTGCATCGACTGTAACGGTTGCGCGGTGGCTTGCGACGAGGCTCACGAGCTGCCTCTTGGTATCCGCCGCCGCCGCGTCATCACGCTAAACGAGGGTGTGCCCGGCGAGGAAATATCGACCTCGATAGCTTGCATGCACTGCGAGGACGCTCCGTGCTCGCTGGTTTGCCCGGTCGATTGCTTTTATATCAGAGCCGACGGCGTAGTGCTACACGACAAAGATATCTGCATCGGCTGCGGATACTGCCTATACGCGTGTCCGTTCGGCGCGCCTCAGTTTCCGCGCGAGGGAGTGTTTGGCGCCAAAGGTTCGATGGATAAGTGCACGATGTGCGCAGGCGGTCCGCTACCGACAAATAGCGAAGCCGAGCGCGAAGAGTACGGCCAGGATAGAATTTCCGAAGGCAAAGTGCCGGTTTGTGCCGCAATGTGCTCGACAAAGGCGCTGCTAGTAGGAGAATCCGCAATGATAGAAAAAATCTACGGCGATAGGGTCAAGGCTCGCGGCTACGGATTTAAAGACCTAAAACAAACTCCGACCTGGAAGCTTGCTTATTATGCGGGCGACAGGCTAAAATACAGTTTCTAAATTTTCGCTCCGCACTTTAGCGGGGCGATTAATCTCATCAAATTTGACGCGGTTTGGCTGCGTCAAATTTGACTCAAATTTAAATTCTACTCGACTCGGTTTTAAAACTTCATCAAATTTATCCAACTTCGGCTTTTTAAATTTAATCAAATTTTGCGCGAACGGTTTATTAAATTTGAGTGTTAAATTTGTGGTACGTGTAAATTTGAAATAAAAAAGTAGATAAAATTTAAGTAGAAAAAGGGCGGTCTCCCACCCTAAATTTAAGCCCTTACAGGCGACAAGTACGGATTTGCCGAGTGCATCGACATCTCGTTTTGCTCTCTAAATTTAATAAACTCCGTCTCGCTTAGACGTCTGATATTTGCTATAGTCATCTTTAGCGGCGTTATGCCTGAGAGCGGATCTGGATCGCCCGCGTTTGCTAGCTCGTTGCCGTCGGCCTCGCTATAGTGGAAGGTCGTAAATATCGTTCCTTCTCTCAGATCCGGATTTATGCGCAGTTTGGCCGCGATTTGGCCGCGTTTATTTTGCACGAGCGCGTAGCAACCGTCTTCTAGCTCCCTCTCGCGAGCGATATCAGGGCTCACCTCTATGAGCGCACCTTCAACGCCGGCACCGTATTCAAGAGCCGGACACTCTCTCGTCATAGAGCCAGTGTGATAGTGGTATACCTTTCGTCCTGTCGTAAATAGGCACGGATATACCTCGTCCGGTACCTCGCTAAGCGCGCCTGTACCCACTGGATATCCTTCTGGGATATTCATTTTGGCTCTAAATTCAGCCTCAGCTTTTGCGCGATCTTCTTTATTATTTACGTAAAGTACCGGCGCGAAGCGGAATTTACCGCCAGGCAGCATGGACTTGTGATCTGCGTAAAGCACGGGCGTACCAGGATACTCCTCGTCGGGGCACGGCCAGCTGATGCCGCCTAACCTACCTAGTCTATAGTAGCTGATACCGCCGAAAAATTTAGGCATAAGTTCTCTTATCTCATTCCAAATTTGTTCAGGGCTAGCAAAGTCAAAACCCTCTAGTCCCATGCGATTTGCGATGTTGCAAACGACTTTCCAGTCGGGCTCTACACCGCTAACCGGCTCGCTAGCTTTGCGCGTACGTTGGACGCGGCGAGAAGTGTTGATAAACGTTCCGTCCTTTTCGCCCCAACCTGCGGCAGGTAGTACCACGTCGGCCTTATGCGCACTCTCGGTAAAGAAAAGATCCTGTACGATAAAGCAGTCTAGATGGTGCACGGCGTGGACGAAGTGCTCGGTCCAAGGGTCGCTCATTACGGGGTTTTCGCCGTAGACGTAGAGTACTTTTAGCTCGCCGCTATCCATTTTATCCGGCGCTTGCGTTAGCTTAAAGCCTGGAACCGGATTTAGCTCAAAGTGCCATACTTTGCGTGCTTGCTCCTGTGCGTAAGGGCTATTTACCGCGCCGGCCGGGATGACGTTAGGCAGTGCACCCATGTCACATGCGCCTTGGACGTTGTTTTGACCGCGCAGAGGATTTACGCCAGCGCCTTTTTTGCCCAAATTTCCGGTTAAAACGGCTAAATTTGATAGCGAAAAGACGTTTGACGTGCCGTCGCTAAACTGCGTGATGCCCATCGTGTAGCAAATCGCCGCCGTGCCTGCTTTAGCATACATTCTAGCCGCCTCTATGATGAGCTCTTTTTTTATACCGGTTTCGCGCTCGAAACGCTCAGGCGTAAAGTCCTTAACCGCCTCTTTTAGATATTCAAATCCCTCGGAGTATTTCTCGATAAACTCGGTATCTTGTAAATTTTCGGCGATTATAACGTTCATCATCGTATTTAGCGTTTTGATATTCGCGCCGATCGGGATTTGTAGATGGATATCGGCTTTTTTGGCCATATCGGTGCGCTTTGGATCTACGACGATCATCTTTGCGCCGCGCTGAAGTCCGCGCTGCATCTGCATAGCGATGATTGGATGGCATTCGCTCGTGTTGGTACCGATGAGTAAAAATACGTCCGTGTCGGTCGCAAATTCGACCAAATCGTTCGTCATCGTTCCGTTTCCTAGCGTGCTGGCAAGACCTGCCACTGTAGGAGCGTGTCAAAGACGGGCGCAGTGATCGACGTTGTTGCTGCCCTGGGCGCGGAAAAATTTCTGGAAAACGTAGTTGTCTTCGTTATTTGAGCGCGCCGAGCTAAAGCCCATGATCGAGCTTGGACCGTATTTTGCGACGGTGGATTTAAATTTATCCGCGAGGAAATCATAAACCTCCTCAAAACTTACTTCTTCAAGCTCGCCGTGCTTGTCGTAGACGCCGTTTAACTTTCTCATCATCGGACGGCTTAAGCGTTTAGGAGAGTTTACGAACTCCCAACCGAACATTCCTTTTAAGCAAAGCTCGCCGTCGTTTACGTGGTGATCTTTGCTGGGTTTGGCATCTACGATCCTACCGTTTCGCACGATAAGATCGATGCCACAGCCCGTACCGCAATATGGACAGGTAGTTTTTACTATCTCTTCCATTTTTGCTCCTTTCTGGTATTACTGAAATTTATGAGATTATTATACAACGGCAAATATAAATTTAGTTTTAAAATTAGTATATTTCTTTAAGAATTATTTAAGTAATATGCAAATTTAGCATATTACTTTTTTGCTTTAAATTTTTATTTTTAGGAAAATTTTTAGGTATGTGTTTAAAACAATGTAAAATTTATTTAAAAATTATTACTTTCAAATGTATTTAGATGTATAATGGAGATAGAAAATCTTTTAAAGGAGCAGCCATGAAAAATTTAGTTATTTTTCTAGTCGTCCTAGGTATCATCGGCGGTATCGCCATGAAGTATATTAACGCCTTTCCGGTACTCGACGAGACGGTCAAAGAGAAATGGGCTCAGGTGCAAAACCAATACAAACGCCGCGCCGATCTTATCCCAAATTTGGTAAAAACAGTTCAAGGCTACGCTAGCCACGAGGAAGGCGTATTTAAGGAAGTAACGGAAGCTAGAAGCAAGGCTTCTCAGATGACGATCGACGTTAGCTCGATAGACGATCCTGCTAAGCTAAAAGAGTTTGAAAACGCTCAAAAAACTCTAGGTGGCGCGCTATCTAGGCTAATGGCTATCACCGAGAACTATCCTCAGCTAAAAGCCGATCAAAATTTCCTCTCTCTTCAAAGTCAGCTTGAAGGTACGGAAAATCGCATCGCAGTCGCTAGAAAGGACTATATCGCAGCGGTCAAGGACTATAACATCGCCCTTCGCAAGATACCAGATAAGTTTATAGCTGCGATTTTTTATCCAGAGCTCAAACCGCGCGTGACGTTTGAAGCAAGCGAAGCCGAACAAAGCGCACCGGACGTGTCTTTCGCCAAATAACCCAACCAAGGTACAAAAATGAAACGCATTTTATCTACTTTATTTTGCGTTTTTACGCTTTTAGGACTTACGGCTATAAATTTATCGGCAGCAGATAATGCTACCGAACAAAACAAAACCGTAAAACAAACTACTACTCAAACCTCAAACGAAAAGAGTTCAAATTTCCCTGCCTTAACCGGCAGGGTAGTAGATCAGGCAAGAGTACTAAGCCAGAGCGCAAAAGACGAACTAGAAACATTACTAGCTACTCACGAAAACAATACTACTAATCAAGTCGTAGTAGCTACTATAGAATCTCTAGGTAACGCTCAAATAGAAGAGTACTCCATAGAACTAGCTAGACGTTGGGGTATAGGACAAAAAGGTAAAGATAACGGAGTAGTATTAGTAGTAGCTCCAAACGACAAACAAGTACGCATAGAGGTAGGATACGGCCTAGAAGGTACTCTAACGGACGCTCTTAGTAGCAGTATCATAAACTATTACATAATCCCAGAGTTTAAAAAAGGAGATATTCAAAACGGTATAAACATAGGCATACAAAAGATCATTGCATTGCTTGATGGGGATGAGAGGGTTAAGGAGGAGATAGAAAAGCAAGATGAGACGCCTGTGGAAGCCTATGGGATAGTAGTGGGCATGGCGATGGTATTTGCTTCGGCTATTTTTGGCACGGCGGCTCTACGAATCGGAGCTAGCGCGACGCTATCTGGCTTTATCTCGGGCGTAGTCGCAGGGACATTTGGTATCGAGAATCTGCTTGTTAGAGGCGGGGTCTTGCTCGTTCTTTTTGTGCTACTTTTGTACCTAATGCGAAATATGAAAACCGGCGGCAGAGGCTTGTATGGCGGCGGCTCTGGAGGCGGTTACGGCGGTGGCGGATTTAGCGGAAGCGGTAGAAGCTCCGGAGGCGGCTTTAGTGGAGGAGGCGGAGGCTTTGGCGGAGGTGGAGCTAGCGGCAGGTGGTAGTTTGTCGCTTTCAAATTTAGCGTCAAATTTAAGTAATTTAAAAAAATAAGGCTCTGTATGAAAAATGTATTGTTTGTTAGATATTAAAAAAGAGAACATTCTTTAAAGTATCAAAAAACAAAT
>NZ_AMZQ01000014.1 GCF_000313615.1 Campylobacter showae CSUNSWCD
AGACAATGCTAACCCAAAAACACATAAGAATAAAAATATTTTTCATTGACAAAACCTCGATATAATCGAGCTTCTACAATCTCACAACATAACATTATCAAAGTCATATCTTGACAAGTATCTTAAAATCTTAAAGGGATTAAAAAAGAGAATTTCTTACTTCATCTTAAAGAATGTGAATTTAGATATAATAACAGTAAAGATACAAAAACCTTCTATCATATTTTACTAAAGATGATAAGAGAGAATCCGCTTAACTTATCTTGAGCCAACTATATTATAGATATAGTACATTAGCTATATCAACCAATCCTTCTCTCCTTTCCAAGCTAACAAATAGAACTTTCACCATATTTAAATATCCTTATGTTTGCAGTAGCGAGCAAATGCAAAATCTACACAATCAATCCATTATATAGTTCTTGTCCGTAAAATAATGATATTTAGATGTTTTCTGGTTATGCTATCTAAAAATTTAGAATGGCAGTGCTCAAAACCTATTTGCCCCCAGCGCCGCCCTCACCTCGTCGCTCGCCATCTCGATACTCCACGCAGGCTCCCATACGAGGTCTATCTCGCACTCTTTTACGCCGTCAACATTCAGTACCGCCGTCTCGACCCAGCCAAGTATCATCTCGTGTAGCGGGCATGAGCGCGTAGATAGCGTCATCGTGACCTTTGCTTTGCCGTTCTCGTCGCAAGCGGCGTCATAAATGAGCCCCAAGGATACGATATCAAAGCCCACTTCTGGATCGACGATATTTGAGAGTGTGGCATAGATTTTTTCTTTCATTTTTCTTCCTTTATTCCAAATTTCGTAAATTTAAAAACATTTATCATATTTATCGCGACCAAAACGATGCTAACTAGCAGGCAAGCCACGCCGCAGTGCGCGAGCGATTTTATCTCCAGCCAGACGCCAAATTCGTAGAGCGCGAGTCCAATGGCATTAAAGCCGATACCGATATATGCAGGCTTTTTAAGGATCATCTGATCTAACAGCGGCACCTTTGTCTTACCCACGAACGGCGCTACATAGTGATACCAGATGAGAAACGGCGCGATCTTGTAAAGATGAGCCGCGATAAAGGCAAACAAAAAGCCATAAATCAGCATAAACACCGCCATATCGTATCTATCCGTCGCGATAAAAACGCAAAACAGCACGAAGGCCGCGAGCGAAAGAGCGATATTTACATTCCAGTAATCATACGCTTTGCGAACGCGCTTTTTTAGGATATATAGCGCCTCGGCGACAAAGCAAATAATCGCCGCTCCAAACGCAAAGTACGCGTAAATTTCACTAAAAAATAGCAAAATGCCAGCCAAAATATAAAACCCGAAGGCAAATTTACTAAGTGTAAATTTTAGATCGTGCGCGAGAGCAAACATCGGTAGCAGCACGGTTGCTACGCCGACGATGATAAAAAAGACAAAGCCGAGCACGAAATAGACGTGAAATTTAAGCGCGAACATAAAATCCATCGGCAAAGTGCCCGAAAGTATCATCAAAAGGCAAAATCCAAGCGAGATGCCCGCGAGCAAAAATATCGCCGAAACAAAGAGCATAAATGCTGCGAAGCTCTTTTTTTCATTATCCATAAAGCTAACGATATAGGTCGTGCCAAAAAACAGCAGCGCGAGAAAAAGCGCCATGCCGCCGCCGTGTATGAAGCCAGTTTTGCCACTGATCATCCCGTAGCTCATCGACGCTACGCCCACGCAGTAAAGGGCTAAATTTGCCACCGCGCCCTTGATCGTCGAAAACGGCTTTTCTAAAATCACCGAAGTGAGTTGATACAGCGCGCCGATGATGATGCTCATAACAAATCCGACGAAAAATATATGCAAAAATCCCGCCGTCTCAAGCCCAGCGATCGTCTCAAAATCCGCCGCGAAAAAGGCTGGGATACTCGCGATCAAAAAGCAAATGCCCGCGATAAAATAACCGCCCACCAGCTTAAAAGGCGGCGCAAAGGTGTTTAAAAGCATGGTCTATCTCAGTGACAAAGGCTCGTATCTACGTTTTTGACGTCTGCGCCCTGCTTTAGGCTAAAGGTCATCTTGACCGCCCCGCCCTCCAGATCCTCGCGCTCGACGTCAAACTGCTCCTCTATTTTAGGGATCAGACCGGCGGGGAATTTATGATTTACCATCACGATTTTGGTGTTTTGGTTTGCAAATTTAATCGCTACTAGCGCGTTTATCATAGGCTCAGGCAGCACGCACGGACGGCTGTCAAAGCCGACGAAATTCACGCCGCCTTCGCTATATCTATAAAACGGCACCGTCGCGCCCTCGGCGTTAAACTGCTCGGCGTCTTTGAAAAAATCGCTCATTTTTTATCCTTATTTTAAATTTGGATAATTATACTCTTATTTTGCGCGCGAGCGTCTTGACCTTGCTTAAGTGATAAATTTTGCATATTTTAATACAAAATAAATACAATTTCAATTTATTTTAAGGGGGGGGGGGGGTAAAATATGCTCGTAATTTCAACACAAAGGATAAAAAATGAGTCTATATCTTACTCTAAAAGATAAATTACCAAGCGATGCTTTTTATATGAAAGATAAACTTGATAATCTAAGCGAAGATAAGGCAAGAGCCGTATCGATGTTAAATCTTAAAAGCCCGGTGGTAGGCTTGGTTCTCGGGCTTTGTTTCGGTGCATTTGGCGTAGATAGATTTTATAAAGGCGATATCTTGCTTGGCATTTTAAAGCTTGTTACAATTGGAGGATTGTTTATTTGGGCGCTAATAGATTTATTTTTAGTTTATAAAGGTATTAAAAAAGACAATCTAAACCTACTAAATTTGACAATTATGTAAAGATTAAAAATGAACAATGTATTGTTAATAAATGAACTAAAATCAAGATTACCGTCAAATTTATATATGAATCTCGTAATGAGCAAAAAGCTTGAAAATTTAGACGAAGCTCAAAGTTCTCAACTTGCAACCGAGGCATCTTATATGAAAAAGCCTACTCTTGTATGGCTCTTTGCTTTGATGCTCGGAAGTTTCGGAGCACATAGGTTTTACGCGGGCAAGCCTACGGGCGGCATAGTTTTCATAATCCTTACGATATGGATGATCGCCGCATCCGTCTACAAGCCGAATGCCGGCATAGACAATATAATTCCGCTTATTTATATAGCTTCCGTAATCGACGGCGTTGTTTTATCGAAAAAAATAGCTGCTCAAAATTACCGAAAAGTTACGCTCGTATTGGACTGAAATGTTTATTACGCAGCTTGATAAATTTCCTAGCCATAGCCTATTTTTGGTAAGAGAGAAATTTAGCTCGTCAAATCAAAAACAGCAAGAAGCGTTAAATTTCGCAAATTTTAAAAACCCAACCGTTACGCTAATGCTCGGTATATTCTTAGGAATGTTCGGAGCCGATAGATTTTATATCGGCTCTATGGGCATAGGCGCCTTAAAGGCGTTTATATTATTTTTTATATTTGTGGTTTTAGGCATTATAGATGCGGCTCATATAGACGGTGTGATGAGCGATGGAGCATACGATGATGCTTTAGGTATCTCCGTGCTCATTCTTGTCGTCTATCTTATTTTTGTAGCCGTTGATATATTTTTATCGTTTAAAGCTTGTAAAGAGAAAAATTTACAGGCTTTTATTGAAATTTTAGAAATTTATAAAAGATAAATAGGAGAAAAAATGAAAAAAATTATCTTTGGGGCGTCCGCTGCACTTCTGCTCGCAGGATGCGGTTCAAATGTGGATTTAGTAAAAGACGGAGTAATGGAATTTGACAAAAGCATTACCGTAGGTGATGCGATAGATAACTACAAGGCATGCAAGAGCGTAAAGTGGAGCGAATTTACCTCTACCGACAAACGCGAAGTAGTCGAAGCCAGATGCACGCTAAAAGACGAATATAAAAGCAAATACGATATCTCCGTCGAAGGCTCGATAGAGCTTACCATACAATTTAATATAAACAAAGATGGAGAAACGTTTGAGTTTAGATATGCCGGCATAAGCGCGGACGGTAAAGAAACGCCCGATCTTGGCGCAGAAGCGCTGGCGGCTATATATGCAAACGACGATTCTTAATCGGCAAAGGCCTTTAAAGATTATTTCACTAAAATCACAAGGAAATTTATGATAAAAGCATGCATTCAAAGTCCGAAATTTCAAAATTGTATCATCGCAGTTATTGTTTTTAATGCCGTTATTTTAGGTATTGATACTATAGATATGGCTCCGCGATTTAAACAAATACTTCATATACTTGACGCTGCTTGCTTGGTTATTTATGTAGCTGAAATCATACTAAAACTCAGCGTTTATAAATTATATTTTTTCAAAAACGGTTGGAATATCTTCGACTTTATCATCGTCACTCTTTGCCTTGTGCCAAATATTGAAAATTTAGCGATACTAAGGGCATTTAGAGTACTAAGAGTGCTCAGGCTCCTTTCTATGTTTCCTAGAATGCGCCTTGTGGCAAATGCCCTGCTTAACTCTATAGCTCCGATGTTTAGCATAGTTTTTTACTCTTTATATTTTTTTACGTTTACGGGATATTATGCTTTAACCTTTTTGGCGAACGATTTCCCGAATTTTTCGGTTCGCTCGGCAGCAGTCTTTATAGTCTTTTTCAGATTATGATGCTTGAGAGTTGGTCGATGGGTATCACTCGTCCGGTTATCGCCGTGTTTCCTTACGCATGGATAGTTTTCGTAAGCTTTATCCTAATAGTTAGTTTTATAGTCTTAAATTTAGCTATAGGTATAATAGTAAATTCTATTTCCGAGCTTTCAAGAGAAAACCCAGAAGAAAATGAGTTGAACGAAATAAAAAACGAGATAAACGAGTTAAAAAACAGTATAAAAAATCTTAACTTGAAAGGATAAAAAACGAATATGGGATTATTTAATATAAAAAAACAAATTATAGGCGTATTGTTGGCGGTTATTATTTTAAACGGTTGCGGTTCAAATATCGATACGGTCAAAAAATCCACTCTAAAAATCGATGAAACGATAACCGTGGGCGATGCGATAGATAACTATAAAATGTGCAGCGCAGTTTCATGGAGAGAATTCGAGACGGATAATGGCAGGCAAATAGTAGAAGCGTCCTACGATATCAAACAATCATACAAAGAACAAGCCGAAAAAAGATATCGACTCTCGCTTCAAAGCGCCAAAGACGCTAAAGATGAAATGCTACAGCATGATCAAAAATATCTTGATGAAAGAATATCGAATTACCAAAAAGAATTTGAAAAAGAAAAGGAAATATATTCGTTTGAAAATGCAAAGAAAAAAATACAAAATAATATAGATTATCACAAAAAATATATAGAGCAAGAAAAAGAGGAAGCAAAACTACAAGATCAAAGATGCGAGAAACAAAGCGACATAAAAAGATGCAAAGAGACCAATCAATGGATATTAAACAAACGCATAGAAGACTCCATCAAAATCGTAAATTATGATTACAGCGAAGAATTTGAAAAACTCAAAAAGCAATCCGAAGAAGATATACGAAAGAAAAAAGAATACTTTGAAAATATGATCGAAGAGCAAAAGGCGAATTTTAATAAAAACAGAGAGCGATTTGCTAAGCAAAAGCAAGAAAGAATAGACGAGGTTGAGCAAAATTTAAAATCTTTTTTGGACTCTTATCGAGAAACAACAAAAATCGAATTAATTTTTCAATTTGCCATCAATAAACAAAACGATAAATTTCAACTCAAATATCTAGGGATACACAAACAATATATAGACAAAGAAGCTGAAGAAACCGCGCTTAATCCTCAATTAATACTAATGACGATTTACAATAATAGCGAGCTATCCGTTCCTTAAAATAACAATAAAATTTATTGCCATAAAACGGCAATAAATTTTTAATTCTTAAAAACAAACCACCTCAAGACCAATAATTTTACAAATCGTCAAAATTTAATTTTTACTATATTTTTAAAATAAAATAGCTAGTAGAAATTATTTAAAAACACAAAGACTGCCGTTTGGCAGACCAAATTCAATAACCAAAGCGGTCCTTTTACAGACTTAGCAATACCTCTTGTAGCCTTTATCGCAGAGTAGTTTTTTGCCCTCTTGTTTTAGGATTTCGTTTTTGCTTTCGCCGTTATAGGTCGAGTTTTGGTCGTCGCCGCCAACCTTTTCGCCGTTTACGTAAATATTAGCCGCATAAAGCCCAGACAAAAATACCAAGAAAATCAAAATTTGCTTCATATATCGCTTTCAATTAAATTTAATCTCCAAAGCGCAAGCAAATCGCAGTCCAAATTTAAAAGCGGGGGTGTCGAATTTTAGAAAAGCGAAACAAGCGCGCCGCTAATCAATAAGCTTAGAACGGTAAAACGGCGCAGTCAAATTTACGCCGCCTCGCCGCCAAAACAATCAAATTTTAGTGTAAAAAATGGCGCACGCCCGTAAAATACATCGCCATGCCGTGCTCGTTTGCCGCAGTTACGACCTCATCGTCGCGGATGCTACCGCCCGGCTGTATCACGGCCTTTACGCCCGCCTCGCTTGCGATATCGATGCTATCTCGGAACGGGAAAAACGCCTCGCTAGCAAGCGCGCAACCGCGCAAATCAAGCCCCATATCGCGCGCCTTAGCCACTGCCGCACGAGCGGCATCTACGCGGCTCGTCATACCCATGCCGATGGCGACTACGGCGCTGTTTTTCACGTAAACTACGCAGTTACTTTTCGTGAGCGCCGCGACTTTCCACGCGATCTCGAGGTCTTTTAGCTCATCCTCGCTGGCTGCGCGCGCGGTTTGTAGCTTCATATTTTCTAGCTCGCTAGCTTTCACCTCGTCGCTTTGTTGGTAGACAAAGCCGCCGTCAACGTGCTTGAAGTCGTATTTGTCGTTTGCGCGCTGTAAAAATTTATTGCCCTGAGTGAAAATTTTGATGCGTTTTTTGGCTTCAAATACCGCAAGCGCGTCCTCGTCCACGTTTGCGGCGATGATGACCTCGGCGTAGATTTCGTTGATTTTCTCAGCCAAAGCGCGGTCTAGCGTGCCGTTTATCGCCACGACGCCGCCGTATGCCGAGACGGGATCGCATTTTAGCGCCTCGACGTAGCTCTCGAGTAAATTTGATTTTACAGCAAAGCCGCAAGCGTTGGCGTGCTTTACGATGGCGACCGCAGGAGCGGCGTCAAAGCTGCTCGCAAGAGCCAAAGCAGCGTTAATGTCGGTGATGTTGTTAAAGCTAGCTTCGCCTTTTAGCGCGGTGAAGTTGTTGCTGAAAAAATAATCAAACTCGTATAGCGCGCCCTTTTGGTGCGGGTTTTCGCCATATCTCGCATCAAAAACCTTGCTACCGGCGATAAATTTCATCTCGCCAAAACCGTCGTTAAAGCGCTCGTTCATGTAGTTTGCTATCATCGAGTCGTAGGCTGCGGTGTGTTCGTAGGCTTTTATCATCAAATTTCGCCTAAAAGCGGCCTTTTCGCTCTCGTCCGCACCGCCTATGACGCGCAAAACCTCGTCATAATCAAGCGGGCTAGTGACGATATAAACGCTGGCGAAATTTTTAGCCGCCGAGCGCACCATCGCAGGGCCGCCGATGTCGATATTTTCGATGATCTCGTCAAAATCATCGGTGCGGATGGTGGTTTGTTTAAACGGATATAAATTTACGCAAACTAGATCGATGCCGCCGATGCCGTACTGCGCAGCCTGACTCACATGGTTTGCGTCGTTTCGCTTGTGCAAGATCCCGCCGTGGATTTTTGGATGCAGGGTTTTTACGCGCCCTTCAAACATCTCGGGCGAGCCAGTGTATTCGCTCACTTCGACCGCCTTTACACCCTGCTCTTTTAGCAGTTTGTGTGTGCCGCCCGTGCTTAATATCTCAAAACCGAGTCGCTCGAGTCCTTTGGCAAACTCTACGATGCCTTCTTTGTCGCTGACGCTGATTAATGCTCTCATTTATATTCCTTTCTTTATCGGTTTGTCTTTTGAGTGCTTTTTCGAGATTTTGCAAAAATTTCGCTCCGCAGGCTATATGCCTAGCGCACGCTCAATTTTGCTTCAAAACTCGAAAAATCATCTCAAAATACCGCGCCGAAATTTGGCTTAATTTTACAGAAATTTGACTAAATTTTAAAAACCTAAAGGCGAAGTATTTTTGATTTAGACGCGGCGGTTTTCAATTTTACGACGGGAGTTACCGAGTGGGTAATGACCGAGTAAAATTTAGAACCAACAAAGTATAAATCAAAAAGACAAGCCGCTAAGCCGTACGTTGTTTTATGGTTTCATATGCCTCATTTATCTCTTGCAGTTTTCTGGTACTCTTTTCTATCATCTCCTCGCTCTCGCCGCGCCCCATAAGGATATCGGGATGATATTTTTTTACGAGTTCGCGGTAGCGTTTTTTTACCTCGTCAAACGGCGCGCCCTCTTTTAGTCCAAGCACGTCGTAAGGGCTTTTAGCGCGTTTTACGTACGGATCGCTCTGGCCTCTCCCATCTTGCCGCCTTTGCCCGTAAAAATCGTCAAATCTCTTTAAAATCGACCAAAAATCGATCTCGTTAAGCCCAAATCCAGAGGCAATCTGCTCGATGACGTTGCGCTCGCTTTTACTGAAATTGCCGTCGATGTAGGCTAAATTTAACAAAAACGATATCTTCGCAGCTGCGGCGTCTTGACTAAGACGAAAACGATCTCGGTACTGCCGCGCGATAAAATAGGCGTTATGCACCGTCTCTTTTTCGCGGTTATAGATCTGCTTTAGCTCCGCCCTCATCGCTGCGTCGTTACCGAGCCTTAGAGTGATATCATCTAGCGTCTCGCTGATGAGGCGAGCCTCTAGCTCATTTACCCTGCCGTCGCTTTTGGCGACTTTAGCAAGCAGGCTAACTAGAAATTTAGCCTCTTCAAACATCGCTCTTTTTCGCGAGCCGCCTAAATTTACGGGATTTTGACTAAAATTTGAAACCAGATAGTAAATCCCGCAAAATATCAAAAACCAAAAAATGAAACTCAAAATATCACCATAAATGATAAATCGTATTTTTGAGTTTGCCGCCCACTAGCTCGTTCTTACGCCACGAGCTCTCGTCGTTCATCACGTTCCAGCGGCGCTCGTCTGGGCGGTAGAACCAATCTTTGTCGATCTGATAATAAATCTGCTTGCCGTTTGCCTCAATGATGTTTGCGATGTTGTTGTCGTGGTAGCTGTTCTCGTCGTAGTCGGTAAACGCGCGCTGTCCCATCTCGGAGTAAAGAAGCGTGAGTTCCTGAAGCATCTCGTTTAGCTCGTTGTCCATCTTTTGCACGTGCAGTCCGATCTCCTCGGCCTCACGGAAAAGTATCGGATAGTCATGCGCCGGATAGTCGCTGTTTAGGCGCTCGGAGATGTTTTGGATCTTTGATTCGTCGGTCATATGGTAGCGCAAAAGCTCGCAGCAGATCTTTAGCGAGAGCGAGCTGGCTCGGTCTACGGCGCCAAAAACTAGCGGATGGATGTAGTTGTATAGCGATTTATACGGGTTTTCGTCATTGTCTTTTTCGTGCATTTTCCACAGCTTTATCACGCGGTTTAGCTCGTCCATCGACACGCTAACGCGCTCGTTGCCGTTATCTATCGGGCTCATCGCGTGCTTTAGCGAGGTATCGACGGCAGTTAGATACGCTAGCGGACCCATCACGATCTCGTTTGCGCCTAGCGCCATCATCGTCGCAGCCGACGCGCAGTTAGCCGGGATGAGAGCGGTGATGTTTTTGCAGTAGTTTCGCAGAGTGCTGATGATACGAAGCGCTGCGATACCGCTGCCGCCGTCGCTTTTGATAAACAAAAATGCGTTTTCTATCTTTTTACCCTTTAAAATTTCATACATCGCGCTCGCGTCGTTGCCGCAGACGCTGCCCGCGTTTGAGTTGTAGTAGGTGATGAGCGTGCCGCCCAGTTTGGCCTCGACCGCCTTTAGTACCTGCTGAGTCTCGCTAAATAGCACCGGCGGCTTAGCTACGCTTTTTTGATCCATTCCTCTGCCCTCCTTTTGCGGCTGTTCTTCTTCTTTGTTGTTTAAAAAGTCTTTCCAAGACATCTACTTTCCTTTCAAATTTTGGTTAAATTTTCACGGTCTTTGATATCGCTTGTAAAATTTGGCGCTAAAATGCTTGAGCAAACGCCGCCGAGACGAGTTAAATTTAGCAAGCGAGTTAAATTTACGCCACTCAAATTTAACCTGCCCAGCGGCGTCAAATTTTAGTCCTCTTGGCGGATGATTGCGGCAAATTTATTAAAATAAACCTCGCTCACATCGCTTAGCTTTTCTTCGATATCGTTTAGCTTAAATTTATCTCCGCCTACGCTGCCGATTTTTTCAAATTTGACGCCGTGCTTTGCAGCTAGAGCTTCAAATTTAGCCTCGTCTTTTACGCCGACGATCGCGCGCGAAAAGCTCTCGTCAAAGATGAAACTCGGCTTTTTAACGTCAAATTTGCACTCCGCGCCAAGTCCGCTTAGGCACGCCATTTTTGCTAGCGTTATCGCTACGCCGCCCACGCCTACGCTGTTTGCAAACTCTAGCGCGCCCGATTTGTTTGCCTCGATGACCAAATCCCATAGCGCGCGCTCTTTTTTATAGTCCACCGCGGATAGCTCGCCGCCCACCGCGTCAAATAGCGCCTTAGCGTAAAGCGACGCGGCAAATTCGCCCTTCGTCTCCCCAAGCACGTATATCGCCGTACCGGCGCGCATAAAGACGCTCGGAAGGCTTGCGTTTGCGTCCTCGTTCACGCCCACCGTCACGATCGCGGGCGTCGGATAGACGCTCACGCCCTCGGTGTCGTTATATAGGCTCACGTTGCCGCTGACGACCGGCGTATTTAGTTTGCGACAAGCCTCTTTGATGCCTTCGCATCCCTGTGCGAACTGCCACATGACCTCTGGGTTTTGCGGATTGCCGTAGTTTAGGCAGTCGGTGATAGCTAGAGGCGTCGCTCCGCTCATCGCGACCTTTCGTCCAGCCGCCGCGACCGCTCTAGCCGCACCGATTTTGGGACCAACGAAATTTGCCCTCGGGTCGCACTGTGCCGCCATCGCGATCGCCCTGCCCGTTTCTTTCACGCGGATAACCGCAGCTCCGAGGAGTCCGGGCTGCTTGATGGTGTTTGTTTGGATATTTGCGTCGTATTGATCGTAGATCAGCGACTTGTTTAGCACCTCTGGCTCGCCAAGCAACTTCCAAAACGCGGTTTTATTATCCGCACTCTCCGGGATTTGCAAATTTTTGATCTCGTCTAGGTATTTTGGGCGCGCAGTCGGTCGGTCAAGCACCGGAGAGGCTTCGCTAAGCGGCGCTATCGGTATCTCGCCAGCTAGCTCGCCGTGCCAATAAAGCTCCATCACGCCGCTGTCTGTGACCTCGCCGATGATCTCGGCGTCGAGGTCCCATTTTTTAAATATCTCGAGTATCTTTTGCTCACAGCCTTTTTTGGCGCAGATGAGCATACGCTCCTGAGATTCGCTCAGCATTAGCTCATAAGGCGTCATGCCGGTTTCGCGCATAGGTACGCGGTCTAGATACATCTTCATACCGCTACCACTGCGTCCGGCCATCTCAAAGCTACTAGACGTTAGCCCTGCCGCGCCCATATCCTGGATACCCACGACGTAGTCGGTTTTAAATAGCTCCAAGCATGCCTCCATCAGTAGCTTTTCAGCAAACGGATCGCCCACCTGCACGGTCGGACGCAGGGATTTGTTCGCGTCGTTAAAGCTATCGCTCGCCATCACAGCGCCTCCGAGCCCGTCGCGGCCCGTTTTTGAACCCACGTAGATCACGGGATTGCCGACGCCTTCGGCTCTGCCGTAAAATATCTCGTCACTCTTGCAAAGCCCAAGCGCAAATGCGTTTACTAGGATATTGCCGTTAAAGCTAGGATCAAACGTCGTCTCGCCGCCGATAGTAGGGATGCCCATACAGTTGCCGTAGTGAGCGATACCTGCGACCGCGCCTTTTAGCAGGTAGCGCTGTTTTTTCGCATTTTTGCTCTCGCCCCTCACCTCGCCGAAGCGTAGCGAGTTCATATTCGCCACGACCCTCGCGCCCATCGTAAATACGTCGCGCAGTATCCCGCCCACGCCCGTCGCCGCGCCCTGAAAAGGCTCGATGAAGCTTGGGTGATTGTGGCTCTCCATCTTAAACACCGCCGCGACGCCGCCTCCGACGTCGATGACGCCCGCGTTCTCGCCCGGGCCTTGGATCACCCACGGAGCTTTGGTCGGGAAGCCGTTTAGGTACTTTTTACTCGACTTGTAGCTGCAGTGCTCGCTCCACATCGCGGAAAATATCCCAAGCTCGAGCAAATTTGGCTCTCTGCCTAGGATCTTTAGGATCTCTTCGTACTCTTGGTCGCTGATTTTGTGCGCTTTTACGGTAGCTTTGTCCATTTTTAGCCTTTAAAAAATTTTGGTTGATTTTACTTAAATTCGCATAAAAAGATAATAAACCAAAGGGGCGAAAGCGGGGTAAATTTGACAGGTGAAACAAGAGGCTAAATTTAACACGGCAAGCTAAAAATATTCTGTTTGTAGTTATTGATCCGGCTCTGAATTTAACCGAAAAATTGGCATTTTTACGGCGCGGGTCACGGCGAGCGGCTCAAATTTTATACAAATGCCAAATTTGAAGTAGCTGTGGAAAATTAGAAATTTAAGTATATTAGTACATTAAATTTGATGCAAGCAAGTCCAATTCTGCGTCAAATTCAGTGGACGATTACCCGCCACAAACGACTACTTGCTCGGCATACTATAGTAGCAAAGTATGTTTAGCAGGATGCGTCCTTGCTTTTTGACGTCTTGCTCGATGACGTCTTGTCTAAATTTCGCAGAGGTCGCCTGCTCTTTAGCTTCGGCTAGTTTGCTGCTCGGTAGGTTAAATTTAAAGTCCAAATTTTTTATCTTAAAGCCTTTGTTTCCGACTATCTTCGCGTCGATCACGGTAGCAAAAAACTCATCAGACGCGCCCACGTAGTAGTTCGTCACGCTTCTAGCGCTTATAGGTTCGCCGCTAAAAAACGCCTTACAAACGGGAGATTTTTGCGCACTATAAACCACGCTCTCAAGGATCCCGCCGCCAAATTCGTAAAACTTAAATTTCTTTGAGTTTTGTAGCTTTTTTATCTCGTCTTTATCGCTCAAATCTACATTTTTACCGCTATCTAGATCAATCACTATCAGAGTTTTTACGCCGTCGCCGCTTGAGTAGACCCAGCCTAGATTTTGGCTCGCCGAGTCGCTCTCGCCCGGCGATTTCACCTCGGCTCTACCCATATAGTCGCCAAATTTCTCCTCTTTTTTGCCACCACTCATCTCGTAGACCGTAGTCTCGGTTATAAACCCGATCTGCTGTATGCTAGTGTCGTTTTCCATATATGTACGCAACCGCTAAACGCCAGGGCCGCAATAGCCGCTAGAAATAAATTTTTCATCTCGCACTCGCGTTTAAATTTGATAAAAGCGATCAGTTTTTAGGCGCGGCGCAAACGATGTTTGATAGGATTCGCTCCTGTTTTTTAGCGTCGGCGTCTATGACTTTGCTCCTAAATTCCGCCGATCGAGCC
>NZ_AMZQ01000015.1 GCF_000313615.1 Campylobacter showae CSUNSWCD
AGCCCGCGTCTGCGTACTAGCTAGCTTGTCGTCGCTACAAAAAATTTAAAGTCTAGATTTTTGATCTCGGCGCTTTTGCCCTTTTTTTACTCCGATATCCATCAGGGTTGCGAAAAATTCGCTATTGTCGGCACTTTCTTTATCATAATAATTAGTTACGGCATGAGCTTTTACCGCCTTACCCGCCGCAAAACTCTCACATGCGGCGCCCGAGTTCGCACTAAAAACTACGCTTTCTAATATGCCGCCGCCAAACTGATAAAATTTGACCTTTTTAGCATTTCTTAGAGTCGCAAGCTTGTTTTTATCGCGCATATTTATGTACTGGTAGCCAAATTTTTCCTTATCGTTAAGCTACAAAACTATAAACGAACCCCCGTTTTGCGCGCACGTATCGCCAAGTTTCAAATTTTGACCGTCTTTTTTTATGAGCGCCATGCCGATGATATCGCCGTTTTTTTGCGCGTAGGTTGCGCTCAAATTTTCTGAGAAAAATGCGACATCGCCGACAGTACCGTCATTTTCTAGATATTTGATCCAGTCTGGTTCAGGCGATACTACGCTAGCCGTTAGATGATCCTGTGAAGGCATACAACCGCCCAGCAACGCAGCTAGAGCGGCTATAGATAAGATTTTTTCACTATTTTTTTCTTTTTTATAGAGTAAATTTCGTTATTTGCCGAGGCAAAAGTTGCTAAACATTTCGTCTAAAATTTCGCTTCTTTCAAACGGCCTCGTGATTGACGAGATTTGCTCTGTTGCCGTGTTTAACTCATAAGCAAAAAGCTCAAGTTCGGACTCGGCAAGCAAATTTAACGCTCTTTTTATCGCCTCGCTCGCCGCTTCGCAGCTTGAAATTTGACGAGTGGAATTTAGTAGTATCTCACTCGTCTCCTGCGCGTCGAGATAGGCTTTTAGGCTATTTATTATCTCGTCCGTTCCTTGCTTTGCGCAGATTTTTATCGGATTTTCGGGGCTTATAAATTTAACGCCGAGGTCGCATTTATTTAGGACGTAAAAAATCTTTTTTTGCGATTTTTTTAAAAGCTCCAAGATCTCGTTATCCTGCTCGTCCGCCTCCTGCGACGCGTCAAAAACAGCCAGTATGACGTCGGCCTCCTCGATAGCCCGTAGCGAATACGAAATGCCGATCTGCTCGATCTTGCCCGCGTTTTTGCGGATGCCTGCAGTATCGATGATGCGCACTAGATGAGTGCCGATTTTTAGTGCTTCTTCGATGCTATCTCTAGTCGTACCGGCCTCGTCGCTGATGATCGCTCGCTCGTAGGACAAAAGCGAGTTTAAAATCGAGCTTTTGCCGACGTTTGGCTTGCCTACTATCGCTATTTTAAAGCCCTCGAGTAGCCCTTTTCTACTCTGACTTATGGCTACGATTTTATCTAGTTTAGCACTGTTTTGTTGTAGCATTTGACTGATGCTCTCTAGCAAGTCAGCAGGCAGATCATCATCGGCGTAGTCGATGCTAGTCTCTACAAACGCCAGAGTTTTTACGAGTTCGGAGCGGATTTCATTTGCAAATTTAGCCAGATCTCCTCTCATCGTGCGAGCGATAATTTTTACGCTATCTTCGCTTTTTGCGTTTATGAGCGAGTTTATCGCCTCGATCTTGCTAAAATCCATCTTACCGTTTATGAGGGCGCGCTTACTAAACTCTCCGGCGCGCGCGGGTCTGGCGCCGTTTTTTATAAGCTCACCCAGGATCAAATTTGCCACCACTAGTCCGCCATGGAGTTGAAACTCCACTACGTCCTCGCCCGTGAAGCTATGCGGGGCCTTAAAGTAAATAAGTAGTGCTTCGTCGATGAGCTCGCCATCGGCGTAAATTTTAGTTAGAGTCGCGTAACGCGGGACAAGTGAGGTGATTTTGGTGAGTTTTAGAGCTAGGCCAAGGGCGTCCGCGCCGCTTAGCCTGATGATAGAGATCGAGCCTACGCCGTGTGCGGTGGCGACGGCGGCTATGGTCTCGTTCATTTTTTGATAAAGTCGTTCACGACTACGAACTGCCCGTCGCTATTTGACTTTACGCTTACGTATTTGTCGGGGAATTTTTCGCGCAGTTTTTCAAGAGCGATCTTAACCAAAACGCCGTCTAAAGACTTGGTTTTGGCCTTGCCCGTTTCCTCTACGCGCTCGATTATTCCCTTTAGATACTGATCGATCGCTGCTTCTTGATTTTGCAAAAATTGCGCGATCTCAAGGCGTACCGCAAGGCCGTATTTCGAGCTGATCCAGTTATAGAGCAGATACGAAATCGCCTTGTAGCGGTAGCCCTCCTTGCCGATGAGTAGCGCCGCATCCTCACCGTCAAGCTCGACTATCACGGTCTCGTCGTCAAATTTGCGCACGTCTATCTTGTTTATAGTAAAGAAATTTCCGCCAAAAAGCTTCTCTACACCCTGCTTTATCTCAGGCAGGACTTTCTCAATGTCGGCTTTTGGTTTTTGATCTTTTTGTTTCTGAGCCTGCACTCGATCAGCTCGGGAGTCTTGTTTTTCTTTTTTAGCTAAATTTGGCACGGCTTGCGTCAAATTTGCATCGCCGACAGATGCCTGCGAGCCTAAATTTTCGCCAGCTGCGGTTTTTTCATCGCCTTCGTAAAAGTCGTTTTTATTAAAGGTATCGATTATAGAGTGATCGAGGATGTTTTTGCCGCTATCTTTTTTAGGTTGTTCTTTTTTGTGCTGCTCTTTTTCTTTTGCTTGAGGCTCTTTTTGCGGCTGTGCTTCTTCAACCTTAGGCTCGTTTGCCGAGATCGCTTCGTTTTGCTTTGCCGCATGATTTTTGTGATGTTCGTGGCGATTTTTATGATTTTTTTTCTTTTCGCTTTTATGATTTTGCTCTTCGCCAGAGTTCTCTTTCTTCTTAAATTCCTTCTTTTTCTCGCCGCCGTTTTCTTTATGGGCGTTTTCGCGGGCGGCTTGAGGGGCTTTTTTTGCTTCTTTGTGCGCACCCTCTTTTACGGCTTCGATGATCGCCGTTTTTTTGAAAAATCCCAAAAAACCAGCGCTCGGGTTTTGTAAAATTTTAATATCAAGCTCCGTGACTGAGCACTTTAGCTCCTCGGCGGCTTTTTGAAAAGCCTCTTGTAAATTTTCAGCTTCAATTCGCATTAGGCCTTTACCTCGGCTTTCTTGTGCTTTTCAAAGAGTTTATTTACAAAAACTTGCTGAACAACTGAGCAGACGTTGTTTACGAACCAGTAAAGCGTAAGTCCCGCAGGGAAAGTCACAAAGAAAAACGTAAAGATAAGCGGTAAAAATTTCATTATCTTTTCTTGCATCGGATCGCTAAAGGTCGTCGGCGTTAGCTTTTGCTGAAGGAACATCGTCGCACCCATCAAAATAGGCAACACGAAATACGGATCCATCACCGAAAGGTCGTGTATCCAGAGTATCCACGGCGCCGCTTTTAGCTCGATCGCGTTTAGCAGTACGCGGTAAATCGCAAAGAAAATCGGGATCTGCATAAGTATCGGCAAGCAGCCGCCCATAGGGTTCGCGCCGTTTTTCTTATATAGCTCCATCATATGCATATTTAGCTTTTGCGGATCACCTTTGTATTTGGCTTGCAGCTCTTTTACCTTCGGCGCTAGATCTTTGAGCTTGTTCATCGATAGCATACCCTTGTAGGTTAGTGGGAAAAGCACGATCCTGATAACTAGCGTCAGAACGACGATCGCCCAGCCCCAGTTTCCGATATAGCTGTAAAGTAAATTTAAGAATACGAACATCGGCTTTGCTATAAAGGTAAACCAGCCGTACTCGATGACATCGACAAGCTCCTCATTGATCTGGCTTAGAGTAGCGTGGTCTTTGGCGCCGATGTAGCCTTTGGCTTTAAAATTTTGCTCACCTTTTACAAATATTACGGCATTACCTGCGCCATCTTTTGAAACGACGGGATTTAAAAGTCCGTCAAATTTAAAAAACAAAGCCGTGTAGTATCTGTCGCTAGCTGCGGCTATATTTACGTTATTAAAGCTCTCGGTCGCGTCTACGTCGCCGTCCTCGATGATAGTTAGCTTACCGTCGTTATGCTTAAGTAACGCGCCGTGGACGGTATAGCTGTCGATAGCGACGTTTGGACGAAAGCCCGGAGTTACGTAGTATTCGCCAGCACTCACGCTAAGATCCAGATCGTAGCTTCCGTTTGGATAAAATGTGATTTTTTTAGTTACGCTAGAGCCTTCCAAATTTTGCGTTAAAACTATGCTTTTTGGCTCGCTAGTTAAATTTATCTCGCTAACGTCGCTTGCGTAGGCTACTTTGAATGCTTGCTCGTTTAAAGCCTTATCGCTAAAGCGTACCTCAAGCGGCAGCGGCTGCGTGCCGGCTAGCTCTATGCGCTCACCCTCGGCGTTCTTGTATTTTTCGTCATTTAAATAAAATTTCGAAATCCTGCCCAGCTCGTCTATGCGCGCCTCAAAGTGTTCGCCCTTTATCACAGCGATCTCGCGGCTTTGAGTCGATGCGGCCTGCGGAGCGCTAGTGGCCGATGCGGTATTTGCGCTTGGAGCGGCATTTGCTTGGCCTGATTGCTGCGCTGTAACGGTTTGGTTTTGATCTAACGGCAAATTTTTAGGAATAAAAAAATAATCGTAAGCGATAAAAAAGATAAAAGATAAAACGGTCGCTAATAACACGCGTTTTTGAACTGACATATTGTCTAACACTATTTTTCCTTTTGAAAGTCTAAATTTTTAATAACGTAGAATTTATTTTTTTTATACGGGACGAACCAAAATGCGATATGTGATTTTAAATTTTGATTGGATATAAAAAAAGAGTTGAAATTTTTACTGATGACGGGATAGTCGATGCCGCCTTTAAAGAGTTGATTACAGCGTAAAATTCTAAAAATAACCGCAAAGAGTGCCGAAAAAAAGCCGTTAAATTTGAACTGCCAAACGGCAAATTCCGAGCAAGAGGGGTAGTATCTGCAAGACTTCGGAGTAAATTTGGAGATATAATCTTGATACGCTTTTATCAAAAATAAAATAGCTTGTTTTATCATTTTCATATGCCTGATTTTATACATCCGAGTTTTTTCATAGCCCAAGAGATATTTTTTTTGAGCTTTAAAAACGAGCTTTTATCTAGCCCGTTTTTAACGACTATCACATAAATGCCGTCCGCAAGCTCATTTGAAATCTCGACGACGACCGCTCGCAAAAGCCTTTTACATCGATTGCGAACGACGGCTTTGCCCACCTTTTTGCTGGCTACGACGGCTAATTTGTTTTCATTGCAAGGCTTAAAAAAGACTATCGCCTCCTCGCAGTGCCATTTGACGGCCTCTTTGTAGACGCTTGAAAACTCCTTTTGGCTACTTATAGAGCTAAATTTGCTTAAACGGCCAATCTTGCTCTGCCTTTTGCGCGTCTTGCGTTTAGCACTTTGCGACCGTTTTTAGTTTTCATGCGGACGCGAAACCCGTGAGTGCGTTTTCTAGGGGTTTTATGAGGTTGATATGTTCTTTTCATAAATTTTTCCTTATGGTGATTTTGATATAAGTCGGTGATTTTATCAACAAATCGCTTAAAATCCTTTTAATAAATTTTTAAACTTCGTTTTAAAATAATAAAAATATAATCGCTTATTAAAATTTAGGAGCAAATTTGCCTTATGTTATTAGAAAAGCCGTTAGAGCCGACGTCCCGGCCGTTTGCGAGCTGGTTAAAGAGCTAGCCAAATACGAAAAAATGAGCAACGAAGTAAAATTTACGCCCGAAATTTTTGCCGAGTCTGTTTTTGAGAAAAACTACGCCGAGATTTTAGTCTGCGAAACAGAGGGTAAAATCATAGCTTACGCCATATATTTTTATACGTTTTCCACGTTTTTGGGGCTTGGCGGGATGTATTTGGAGGATTTATACGTCCAAAAAGAGCATCGCAACAAAGGCATAGGAAAAGAGTTTTTTAGGCATCTAGCTCAAATTTGCAAGGACGAAAACCTCCAACGTCTCGAGTGGGCGTGCCTGCACTGGAATGAGCCCGGCATCAAATTTTACGAAAAAATGGGCGCGAAAAACCAGTCTGAGCAGTGGCGAAACTACCGCTTGGACGGCGAAAATTTAATCAAACTAGCGCTTTGATTTATCTGTTTTTAACGCCCTTTTAGATATCATCGCGCGATGAGTTACGCAAACGAAATTTTAAGAGAGCTTTACTATCTGAGGGCGTTCGGGTATAAATTTGCCGACTTTTCGCCTTCGTCCGCGGCCTTGCCAAGTAGCCTTGCCGAGCTAAACGCAAGCATCAAAGAGTGCAATCTATGCGAGCTTTGCAAGAGCGCAAACCACGCGCTAACGGGCCTTGGAGATAAAAGCGCTAAAGTAGTTTTCGTATTTGACGCGCCAAACGACGCCGAGGATGCGAGCGGAGAGTTTTTGGCTGGCGACGATAAGTTTTTTCAAAATTTAAACGAGCTAGCAGGACTTAAAAAGGATGAAATTTACGTCACTAGCCTGCTAAAATGCAAGCCCGCCGCCAAAACTCCGACAAACGCTTACGAGCTTTGCGAGCCGTATTTTAGCGCAGAAGCCCGCCTAGTCGCGCCAAAGCTCATCGTAGCGCTTGGCGAAGAGGTCTTTTACAAAATGATAAAACAAAGCGCGCAAAGCTTTGAAACCATAAGGGGAAACATAATGAAATTTAAACACTCGGCCCTGCTGGCGACCTACTCGCCTGCCGTCGTAGCGAAAAACCCAAGCAAAAAAGAGCTGTTTTTCAGCGATCTAAAAAAGATAAAAGAGTACCTATGAGAAAAATTTTAACCATTTTACTAATCTGCTCGGCGCTATTTGCCAGGAGTGACAAGCCCTCCGATATCCCGCCCGCAAGCGAAATTTATATAAATTTAGAACCCATCAAATGTAACGACACATGTTTATTAGAACTCGTTAGAGAGGGTCTTTTGCACAGCTTTTTGGCTCGCTACGAAGGCAGCTCCAATCAAGAAATTTTACAAGCCTTTAACGCGCTAAACGGCTCATACGTAAATGCCGGTACCGAGAGCCTGACGCCAAGCTCAAACGCCGAGTTTAAGATCGCCGTCATCATCCCGCAAGATAGCATAAAAAGCTACGCCGGCGTCGTCTCAAACGCGGTTATCGCCTACATAGTGAGGCAAAACGCCCCCATCGATGTTAAATTTTACAACATCGGCAACGAAGCCCCAAGCGCTATCGATGGCGCCCTAGCGCGCGCTAGAGGCGAAAATATCTCCTATATCATCGCGCCGTTTACGCCTGTGGGCGCAAAATATCTAAACGAGGCTTTAGATCCGTCTATGACGGCTTTCGTGCCGACCCTGCACATCTCTAGCGTCGATTCGCCACAGGATAATTTGATATTCGGCGGTATAGACTACAAAGGACAAGTTGAAAAACTGCTAAATTTTTCAAACAGCCAGGTTGCGGCTTTTTCTGACGGCAGCGCGCTAGGAGCGGCACTAAATCGCTACGCCGACGAGTTTAGCGGCGGACTAACCTACAAAAACGAGATCGCAAACGGCGTCACCGACCTAAAGTCAATGCTATCTGGCAACTCGAGACTAAGCGGCGCGACCGTTTTCCTAAACGTTCCGCTCGTGAAGGCCTCGATGGTGAGCTCTCAGATGCGCCTTTACGACGTCAAATTTAACGCCCTTTTAAGCACGCAGATAAACTACGCGCCGAGCATCTTTAAACTCATGCAACCGCAAGATAGAGAAAAGCTCTACATAGCCAACTCGATTTCTAAAACCGACGGCGCACTAGACTCAAACAACGAAATTTTGGGGCAAAATTTGAACTTTAACTGGGTGGGTTACTCCGCTAGCGTCGGACTCGACTACATCTACGCGACCTACCTAAATCGCGGCGCGCAGAGGCTTTTTAGCGAGAGTGTCGAGGACTCGCAGATCATCTATGACACGAAGGTTTTAAAAGCCGGCGAATACGGCTTTTACGAGCAATAAGAGGAGAGAAAATCAACTATCTCCTCGCTCATCTTGGCAGGTCTTAGGTTACTAACAAACGCAACCTCGACGTCAGCTTCAAAGACGAGCTCAGGCTCGCATTTGCTGCTTAAATTTGCGATTTTATAAATTTTTTGATTTATGAGCGCGGAGGCTTTTTTTAGGCTTGCCACGCTCGTTTTTACCTCGAGCAGATCGCCTAGGACGGCCGGTTTTTTAAATTTCGCCCGAATCTCGCTCACGACAAAATGCCCGTCCTTGCTAAAAGGCTTAACATCCGAGCCAAAAAACATCTCGCTGCGCGCCCTTTCGCAGTATTTTATATAGTTTGCATGATAGACTATGCCGCCAGCATCGGTATCTTCGTAGTAGATTCGTATTTTCAAGGCAGCTCCTTAGGCTTTTATATCAAGCCCTATTTTACCCGTTTTTCTTAAAAGCTCCATTATATCCGTCCCTTTTTCGCGTTCGACTTTCAGGAAATTTTCAAAGAATTCTCGTCTGATGTCTTTATCTACGTATGTTTTACTTTTACTAGTAGCCTGGATGGGTTTAAACGCTGTCGCCTCACTTGTGTTTTCCTTAAATTCAGCCCTGCCCTCAAGCAGATTTTGTATATCCAGACCCTTTTCTATCGCATCTCGCACGAATTTTATAAACGCCTTTTTGCTCTGCTCGTCCTTATACTCGATACTCTCAAGCTCCCTAAACTCCACGGGAGCCTTGTTTTTATTAATGACTATCGCGATATTTTCGCCATTCACGGATATTCTTTCCGCGCCGCTCTCGCCCAGACGCTTCAGCACGGTATATTCAGCCCACCTATCCTTAAACTCGTCCACGCTCATATTGGAGTCGAGGATTTCCATCCCCTTATTCCCTGCATTATATTCTATGCCCAAAAATGGGTATTCGTGGTTTATGTATTTTTTCGCAAATTCATCGACATTGGTCGTATCGTATCCCACCAAATCCCGAGTAAGTTTATCGAAACCAAACGCCCCACTACTATTTATAAATTTCTTCAGATTTTCCGCTTCGCTCCTACTAAAAGAGCCGTCTAATCCACTTATCTTACCCCATACGCTTATCTTTTCATCCAGAGTATATCCGCTCAGAGAAAATATGCCTCGTATATTAGCTGGTGTGCCGGGCGGGAGCTTTTTTATCTCCCTGATGGCCGCTTCCATCTCTTTAATGTTAAAGTCTACGTCAATTCTGTTTGAATTTGATACGTTTTCGCTATTTTTTGGGTTCGCTTGATTTGTCGAATTTAGCTGCGCGACCTCCATATTCGAAGCCTGATTGGAGGTTAAATTTATAGCCTCTTTTTCCTCGTGTGCTTTTAAATTTCGCTCGTGAGCGCTACTAAGATCATAATTCATATTTGCACTAAATCCATTTATGCTGCTTATCATATTAATCCTTTAAAACGAGTTTTAAGCTATATCGGCAAATTTGAGAAAAAATTTAGGGTAAAGATAAGAAAGGCTATCAAATTTAGCCCCTATTTCGAGAGCTAAATTTGATCCAAATTTGACGGATTGCCAAATTTTAACAAAACAATTAGCGGAAGTATTTTAAGATGGATTTAAATGTTGCGACGAAAATTTTGTCCCAAGACTAGACATGCAGTCTGTCGCAGGGCAAAATTTTCTAGCTCATTTAAAGACGCTTAAAAGATGCCGCGCAAAATTTACTTTTCGCTGGGCTTTCTCGTCACCAGATCGCACTTGGCGCCGCGGGTAATCATCAACGACTGATCGTAAAATAAAATAAGCACCACAGAAACGCCCACGCCAAGCGCTAGCGAGACCGTCGTGGTCGTGATCGCGTTATCGAAAAATATAATTAGGTATTCGTTTTTCTTAGCGATATCAGGCTCGTTTAGAAAAGAAAACAGCGCCAAGATGCCTTTATACGCATAGACTCCCGGCACCATCGGCAAAAGCGCCGGAAATGCGATGATCTCGGCCGGCACTTTGAGCCGTTTGGCAAAGAGCATACCCAATATTCCGCTTAAAAATGAGACGATAAGGGTGGCTACGCTGATGTTAAAAAACCCCATCTGCATGATCCAAAAGCGGCTAGCGTGCGCAAACGCCGCAAGCAGCGCGCAAAAGGCGAGAGTTCTTTTAGGCGGCGAGCTAGCATAGGCAAAGCCAAGCCCTGCCACCGCGGCAAAAGCGCCGTCTATGAGCGTCGCAGTCAAAAGATCAAACATGTAAAATCTCCGCGCTACTAAGCGAGAGCGTGATATAGACGCCCACCGCTATGCAAAGTATCAGGATGCCTGTACTCACGGCTCTGCTGATACCTACAAGCGTGTTGTCGTTTATGATATCAAAGACCGAGTTTATGAGAAAAACGCCCGGCATCAAAAAGAGTATCGACGAGCCGATCGCAACGTCGCTAGTGTGCGTAAAGCCATAAAATACGCCAAGATAGGCGATAAAAGATACGACAAACGAGGTCAAAACGTACTGGATTTTTAAATTTACGCCCATTTTAGCAAGCGCAAATTTGAGACTATAGCCAACCAGAGTCGCGAAAAATACGCAAGCTACCGAGCCCATATCGCCGCCAAAAAGCTTGCAAAACGCCGCATTTGCAAAGCTAATCAAGACAAGCGAGCTGGCAAATTTATTCGCGCCTATACGCATGACGCCATCAAACTGCTCTTTGGCTTCATCAAGACTCAAATTTTCATCCAATATCCGCCAGCTAAGCGACGAAAGCTCGGAAATACGGTTAAAGCTCACCTGCCCTATCGGGATCTTTTTCACGTAGGTTCGGCGAAGAGAGTTGTCGGCTGAGTCCATAACGCTAATGGTAAAATATTTCACAAAAATGGTCACGCTAACATCAAAGCCGTAGTGCTTAGCTATGCGGTCGACGCACTTTTCTACGCGCGCAGTGTATGTGCCAGCGCTCACCATTGCTGTTGTGTATTCGGCGAGGAAATTTGTTAAGATTTGGATATCAGGCTTGGCGTTCATCTTGACTGATCTTAAATTTCACAAAAAACAAAATGAGCTGCAGAACAAGCATCACTTTCATCACATATTCGCTAGCGCTATGCATCTTAGCAAACTCCGCTGTCTGCGTCGCCTCTGCGCCAAGACTTTGAGAGTGCACGATAAAAGGTGTAAAGATAAAGACAAAGCTTAGCGCTAAGGCTAAATTTAAAAATGAGAGCATAAATGTGCTAAATTTCAGCGAAAATGCGAGCTTTTTTCTTATATCAAAGAGCTCGCTAACTGCCACAAATGCGCTTACAAGTAGCAAAATGTAGTTAAATTTTAAAAATATCTTAGTCATCATCTGTCCGCTCATAAAATGCGTAAGCACTCCCTCGCCTATGATGCTTTGTGGGAAAAATATGACTGGTGCGACCAAAATTCCAAGCGTTAGCTCAGTGCCGATCACCGCCGCTAATAGTAAAAAATATATGCTTTTCAAATTCTCTCCTTTATAGTTTTAATCTTGCGCAAAAACCCCTATCAAAGCCCGCCAAGTCCTTGTAAAAAGTGCCCTCATAGCCACTAAATTTTAGCGCCATCTCCATGCTCGCTCTTTGATCATAGCCAATCTCGCAGGCGATATGTTTTATGCTGCGATTTCTAGCGATAAGGATGATATTTTTTAAAATTTCATCACCCACTTCGCCGCCAAATAGCGCCTCATGCGGCTCGTTTATCACAAATTTATCAAGTTTATAATCCTGCGCGATATATGGCGGATTGGACACCAAAATGTCGATATCACCTGAAATTTCATCGATGTATGAGCACTTTACAAACTCTATCTTCTCGCTTACATTAAATTTAAGCGCATTTTTTTTGGCTAAATTTAGCGCCTTTTCGTTTATATCGGTGGCTACTATTTTGGCGTTTGTTTTAAGAGCAAGCATGACGCTTATTATCCCGCTACCAGTGCCGATCTCAGCGATCTTTGGCACTTCATACGAGCTTGCGATCTCTAGCACTTTATCGACTAAAATTTCAGTCTCCGAGCGAGGTATCAAAACCCCACTTTCTACATCAAACTCCAGCCCATAAAAGCCAGCCTTGCCAGTTATATATTCAAGCGGCTCATAGTTTTCAAAGCGCTTTACAAGGGCAAAGTAGCCGTTCTCGTCAAATTCGATCTTTTGGTTTAAAAATATCCACTCTACACTCACATCAAGGTAGCTCATGAGCAATATTTTAGCCACCCTGCTTGGGTTTTCACAAAGCGGCTTAAGCCTTAAATTTGCCTGCTTTAAAGCCTCTTCAACTCTCATTTTCTAGCTCATTTATCCGCTCAAAGAGGCTTGGGTGCGAGTGATAAACAAATGAGTAAAGCCAGTGCGACTTTGGAAACGCTTTGTTTTCGCTACCAAGCTTGGTTAGGGCGTTTATCATGTCGGTTTTGTTTGAAATTTCTTTTGAAAACCTATCTGCGCCAAATTCATTTTTACGGCTAAAATATGAGATGATAGGCGAGAAAAGAAAGCTAAAAATAGGCGAGAAAAGCACCAAAAAGATGATGATACTAGCGCCGTTTTGTCCAAGCCCTATCGCCTCGTAAGCACCTACGCCCACATTTCCAAAGATGAAAAATAGACAAAAGAGCATAACCGCACTTAGCGCTATCATTTTTATGATGTCTTTATGCTTAAAGTGCCCAAGCTCGTGACCCAAAACCGCCACGATCTCCTCGGTGCTTAGCTTTTTTATGAGCGTGTCAAAAAGCACCACTCGCTTTGTCGCTCCAAGCCCGCCAAAATAGGCGTTTAAGCGGTTGTCACGCTTGCTAGCGTCTATCGTAAAGACGCCACTACTTTTAAAGCCGCATTTTGCAAGCAGACCCTCTATCTTGCCTTTTAGTTCGCCATCTTCAAGCAGCGACATCTTATTAAAGATAGGTGCAATGAGTGTTGGGTATATCAAATTTATAATTAAAGCGATGCCAAAACTTAGCAAAAATGCCCAAAACCACCAAAAATTTCCAAGAAAATTTATACATAAAAGCACGAGCCAGACAAAGGCCGAGCCAAAAATGAGCATAAGAGCTAGTGACTTAATGCTATCAAGCAAAAATATCTTTGCGCTCATATTTGAAAAACCAAGTTTTTTATCTTTAACAAAGCTCTCATAGATGCTTAGCGGTAGATCAAGAAGCGATGAGATCAGTAAAAAGCTCATCACAAATATGATATTTTCAAACGTAGTACCATCTTTTAGGCAAGCGTCTGAGAGCATTTTTAACCCAAAGCTGATCCACGCAAAGAAAATGATAGCGTGGTAGATGAGGCTAAAAATTTCAAATTTTTGATTTGTCACGGCGGCAACTGCGGCGTTTTTGTATTCGTTCGCTTCAAGCACCACTGGCTCATTTTTAGCCTGCGCTCTTACAAAGCTGATCTGTAAATTCGCTAAAAAAAGCTTAAAAATCACATAAAAAATGTAGATAAATAAAAGTGTATAAAACATATTCTCCCTTAAATTTCATAAAGACTAAAGCAACCATAGTCCGTTCTAACTGCGAGCTTGCCATCTATAAATTTAGCCTCGCAGCTCTTTACGACATGATCTAGCGTAAATTCCGCCATCACATCGCCACTTTTTAGATTGGCGGCGTATGCCCTGCTTTGATCTATCACTACAAGCTTACCAGCTTTGCTGTCTAGGCAAAATTCGCTCGCTCTTAGGTATTCGTCCTTTATCCAAGGCTGCTTTGAGACTTTTGCGCTTTTGATATCTACGCAAAATAGCTTGTTTTCAAGATACTTTCTAACTAAAAGTGTCTTTTTGTCTAAAAAGCAAATTTTATCAAGCGCTCCAAATTCAGCCGCTATGACACTTAAAATTTCGCCATTTTTTGCGTTTAAAATTTGCACTTCGTTCTCTTTGGTGCAAAGCGCAAGCATGCTAGCATCAGCGTTTAGCGCCGCACAAAGTATCGGTGTGTAGCTTTTTTCGCTGCATTTATACTCGCCGATCTTTGAAATTTTGCCATCTCTAAAAGCAAAAATTTGCCCAAACATACCAAAAACTGCCACCCCATTTGAAGCACAGATAAAGCTTGCTATCTCGCTACTTCGCTTGAGATTTTGCTCGGCTGAAATTTGGCGAAATTTAGCATTACTTGGCTCAAAAATGTAAATTTCATGATCAAGGTCTAAAAGTAAATTTTCATCCACACGCTGGGCGTCCCACGCAAGCGGCTTTGGCAAGGCAATCTGCTCTTTTATAAGGCCATTTTTATCAAGCCTAACCAAAAGATCATCCAGCATGCCACCATCTTTTTGTCCGCCACTTTTATAAACGTAAATTTCATCTCTCACACTTGCAAACGAGAGCGCACCAGTGTATCCACCGCCGATATAAACGTGCATGCTCGCTTCTCCTGCCTTTGCTTCGCTATCTTGCAGGACAAAGCCCTTTTTTAGGCTCTCCCACTCTTTTTTGACGCAGGCTTTTTTGGCCTCTTGCTCGCTTGCAAATTCTTTCTTAGTCTGCTTTGTTTTAGCGCATTTTTGGCTCACGCTAACTAAAGCTTTATCCTCTACGCTAAGTCTTAGGCGCTCAGTGCTATCAAAATTTACAAGCTCTCGCATATTTTACTTCAAAAAGTTGTCGTAAAAACTACTGATAAATAGCACCAAAATGACAAAAGGCACGATAAATTTGATGTAGAAAAACCAAATATTTATAAGTTTTGCGTATTTTTCGCTGCCTTGCAATATCTCTTTTTTAGCCTCATCTTTTAGCACCCAGCCAACAAATACAGCACATCCAAGCGAGGTTAGCACGAAAAATATCGTCGCGCTTATCGCGTCGTATGCGTCAAAGATATTTTTACCAAAAACCGTGACGTGGCTTAGCAAATTTGTAGCCATTAGTGATGGTAAATTTCCTAGCACGAAAATAACGCTAAGCACTAAAAATATCGCTTTTTTGCGCTTTATCTTAAATTTCTCTTGCAGCGTAGTAATGATCACTTCATATATCGGTAACGACGTCGTAAGCGCAGCGATCATAAGAAGCGCGAAAAACGCCACCGCAAAAAATCCACCAAACGGCATGTGCGAAAAGACGATCGGAAGCGACTTGAAAACTAGGCTAGGACCGCTATCTGGCGAGACGCCGTAGCTAAAAAGCGACGGAAATATCATAAAGCCAGCAAGCACGGCTATGACGGTGTTTAAGACGCCTGTGATGATAGAAATTTTAACTAGCCCTTCGTCTTTTTTCACAAAACTTGAGAGCGTTATCATCACGCCAAATCCAAGTGAGAGCGCAAAGAAAACCTGCCCCAAAACATCGACAAAAAGCTTTAAATTTATCTTTGAAAAATCAGGCGTTAAGTAGAATTTCACGCCATCCATCGCGCCATCAAGAGTGATGTTTTTAGCGATCATGACGAGCATTAAGATAAAAAGAAGTGGCATTAGATATTTTGCTGAGCGCTCGATGCCGCCAACTGCACCTTGCACCAAGATAGCGTAGTTTACAAGCACAAAAACAAGGGTCGCAAAGCTGATGGCTAGCGGGTTGCTGACGATATTTTGCTCGTAAAATGCGCTAGTTTGCTCAAAGCTCACGATATGCGAGAGATCAAGCAAACCAAATGAAATTTGAGCGATATAGTTTAAAACCCAGCCTCCGATAACCATATAATAAGCCATGATGCCAAATGCGCCAACAAGCCCCATCCAACCGACTATCTGCCACTTTTTGCTGATCTTTTTGCCATTTATCGTGCCGCCAAATGCGTCTACGGCGTTGCATTTTAGGCGCCTACCGATGGCGTTTTCAACCAAAATCATAGGAATACCAATGACTATCATCGCTATGCAAAACACAAGAACATAGGCCCCGCCGCCGTTTTGACCGACTAAGTAAGGAAACCGCCACGTCGCACCAAAGCCGACCGTAGCCCCTGCAACAGCTAAAATATATGTAAGTCTTGAACTCCACGATCTTCTATCCATGCTATCTACCTTTGTGAAAAATAGGGATTATATAAAAAAATTGATTAAATTTTGCTAGCGGCAGGCGATGTTTGCGTGTAAATTTGGCTTTTTTGCTAAATTTAAGGACTTTTATGTGCCGATTTTTTATCTTTGCAGGGTAAATTTAACTCTGTTAATACAAAACACCAAATTCTACATACCCCTCCATCGCAATAAGCAATATCCAACCCTCTTTAAGGCTGCAAAAATAGTGATGTTGCGCGATATTTTCAACAATAAATTTTAAAAAATCATAAAAGCATTCAGGCGCAAATTCAAGCTCTACGCTTGTTAGACCATCACCGACATAGCCTATCTCACTGCTTAAAATTTTACTTTGAACACTTGGATACGAGCTTAGAAAATTTTTAATATCAGCGAAATTTTCATAATCAGCCGTTTTATAATCTTTTAAATTTTACAAAAGCGGTTTTGAGCCGACAAAGGTAAAATTTCGCTCTATAAAATTTGCTATATCATCGCTTTTGTGCCATTTTTGACCCAAATTTGACAAAAAAGCAAGCATCTCATCATCAGTTGAGATGAAATTTGAAACTGGATTTTTCTCGCTCATTTGTCTCCTTTTTGTAAAGTCTCTACACCTTTGTAAAAGAGGGATTATATAAAAATTTATGGTGGTTTTATATTTTTTAGTGACAGTTAGCGAGCAAATTTTAAAATTTCATGAGCGAGTAATTTCGGCTCTAAAATTTGAGCTAAGCGGCAAGCGAAGCCAAATTTTAGTAGTCAATTCTTGCGAGTGAATGGAATTTTAAAATTTGCAAAAAGTTCAGTTAAATTTATAAATTTGCCTAGAAATTTTCACATTCCAGGCAAATTTTACTCAAATTTACCTTCTCACAACGTGTAAAAACTGCATATGTTTGCGGTATTGCTCGATGACGTCATTTATCAGCGTCGCTTCGCTCCAACCAAGCACGTCGTAGTCCTGACCGCCCTCTTTTAGATAGACTTCAGCCCTGTAGTAAAGATCATCGCCGTCAAGCTCTCTGGTGTAGTCTGGGCTATGGCTCTTGGTGAGATAGACGCCATATCTAAAGTCCATCTCGTCGCCAAGTCCGACATTTAAATTTACGAAATTTTCGCCATTTGTGACCTTTGCTTCAAGGCCGTTTTTGGCAAATTCCTCTTTTAGCTCGTTAAAGGCTTTTAGCACGACTTCGTTTAAAAATTTCTTGCCATCTTTCTTGCCTGGCAGCATAATGATCGCACTTAGGCGCTCTTGCCACGGCTTTGAAAGATCACTGATAGGCATGTTACTAAAGTTATTTGTCTCTTTTTTGGTTAGATCCACACGTAACGCCTTAAATAGCCCGTAAATGGCGCCAAGTAGCACTATGGCAAACGGCAACGCCGTAGTTATCGTAAGTGCTTGAAGCGAGCCAAGGCCGCCGGCTAGCATCAAAAATGCCGCCACGACGCCCACCGTAACGCCCCAAAAGACCTTTTGCCAAACTGGTGTATCATCCTTGCCGTTTGAGCAAAGCATGTTCATCACGATCGCCGCTGAGTCGGCCGAAGTGATGAAAAATATGACGATCATAAAGACTGCGATCGTGCTTAGCAAGCTTGAAAAGCTAAATTTTTCTAAAAACATAAAAAGCGCCGAAGCCGAGTCGGAATTTACGGTCGTTGCAAGCTCGCTAAATCCGCCCTGAACAAGCGCGATCGCCGAGTTGCCAAAAAAGCTCATCCAGGCAAATGTAAAGCCGGTTGGCACGAAAAGTACGCCGATCACAAATTCTCTTATCGTCCTGCCCTTTGAAATTTTGGCGATAAACAGCCCCACAAATGGCGACCAAGATAGCCACCAAGCCCAGTATAGCAGCGTCCAACCGCCAAGCCAGCTCTCGTTTTGCCTCTCATAGGCGTAGAGGTTAAAGGTGTTTGAGATGAGCGTAGAGATGTAGTCGCCGCTGTTTTGCACAAACGACTTTAGAAGCTGCGTCGTATCGCCCAAAAATAGTATCAAAAACATAAAACATATAGCTAGCGCAATATTTGAGTTTGATAATATCTTGATGCCCTTATCCACGCCGCTTGCCGCTGAGATAGTAGCTGCAAAACAAAGCACGATAAGAAGCGTGATATGCATAGTCGGCAGGCCAAAAACGTGCGTAAGGCCCGCATTTACCTGAAGTACACCGTATCCTAGCGATGTCGCCACGCCAAAAAGGGTCGCTACGACGGCAAATGTATCGATGGCACTACCTATCTTGCCGTAAATTTTATCTCCGATGATCGGATAAAACGCCGATCTAAGCGTGAGTGGCAAGCCGTGTCTATACGAGAAAAAGGCTAGAATTAGCGCTACGATAGCATAAACTGACCATGCGCTCATGCCCCAGTGAAAGAAGGTGATATTCATCGCAAGCTTCTGCGCTGCGATAGTTTGTGCGTCGCCGAGCGGCGGGTTTAGATAGTGCATGAGCGGCTCGGCCACACCAAAAAACACAAGTCCGATGCCCATGCCAGCGGCAAAAAGCATAGAAAACCACGAGATATTTTTGTGCTCTGGCTTTACGTGATCAGCTCCTAGCTTGATCTCGCCAAGCTTACTAAAGCCAAGAATGATGACGCTTAGCAGTATGACGGCAACGACTAGGATGTAAAACCAGCCAAATTTCGCTGCGATGTAGTTTTGCATACCCTTAAAAAACTCATTTGAGAAATTTGGAAATATCGCTGCAAAAGCCGCTATTAAAAATATGACAATAAGCGATGGGATAAATACTGAGTTGTTAAATTTAGACCTTTGAAATTTAAACATTTTTCTCCTTTTTGTAAATTTCAGCTTCCCTTTAAAATAACAAAAAAGAGTAAATATGTCAAATTTTCTCTTTAAATTTTTTATGAAATTTTAAGCTTTAGCCACCAGAAATAGCCACTTTGAAATTTATCTCAAGTCGCTTTTATCTCTCTTTGGTTTTGCAAGAGTTGTTAGCACTATGACGACAAAAGCGATGCCAAATGTGATATACAAAATGATCTTTGGCGAGTCATACTCTATCCTCGACCTTGCGACCTCTTCGCCGCTTGCCTCCACTAGCTCGCCGCGCTTTATCATATCGCTGATATCTTTTGCGCTAAGCTCTTTAGACGCTCTTGTTAAAATTTCTATGACGCCAAGGTCGGCCACCTCATAAACGCTACGCTTTATGCCATAAAATGGCTTTATCTTACTAAAAAAATAGAGCTTATCGCCATTTGCATAAACTGCGCCATACTCGCCATCTCTTACCAGCCCTACCTCACGCCAAGATGAGCTTGGGGCAAATTTATATAAAGAGACAGTTTGCGCCTCTAAATGCCTGCCATGCTTTGAGCGCCGCCACTCTTCGCCTTGCTGTAAGAAATACGCCAAGCCATCATCTACAAAAACGTCAGCATAGAGCCTTTTTAGCTCGCCTTTTAGCTGGTAGTCTGAAATTTTAGCCTGCTCGTTTTTACTGCCATCCCAAAAGTAAATTCCATCTTTACTGGCAAAAAGAGGCCAAAACGAGTGCACGTTATCCACGCTATAAATGGCGCTATAAGGCATATTTTGAGCGTTAAATTTATGCTCATTTGCAAACACAGCCCCACTTTTTGGCTCAAAAAGATATTCTATATCATGCTTTGGGTCATAGCATATCCGGCGCGTCTCATCTGAATAGCTTGCATCAAGCCTATAAAAGCCCATAAACAAGCTTTTGCCGTCTGTATAATATCCGCTAGGAGCGCCATTTTCTGCCGTGATGTATCTTAGCTCGTTAGGCTGCGCGTCAAGCTTTTCGCCCTTGTAGTAAAGCGTGCCACCATCTCTTGCAAAGCCAGCGTCAAATATAGGCTCTAAATTTGCACTTTCAACTCGCTTTGTCCTATAAAAGTATGAGCTATCATCGTAGCTTTTTATAAAGACGTGAGCGACGCTTTTCATAACGGCGATAAATTCATTAAATCCCGCCTTTTTCTCGCTTCTAGTGCTGCAATAATAGCTTATCTTGCCGTCACTTATATAGCCATTGCCAAGCACTTTGGCGCTCTTTGGATCAAGACCAGGCAAAATTTCTCTAGCGCAATAGACACTATTTTTATCAGCCGCCACGTTTGAGTAGTCATACGCATGTTCTAGCTTTAAAACCCTAAAACTAGCCTCATCAATGCCTTTTAGCTCATACTTGCCGCTACCTGAAATTTGAACGTAAATTTTACCCTCAGGTGAGCGGTAAAACTCGCTACTATCTATGTTTGCAAAGTCTCTTTGATACTCGCCCTCATGCCATAGATAAAGCATCGCCAAAACGAAAAATAGCGTCAAGATGACTAAAAAATAAATAAATCTAATAGCAATTTTTCTCATAATCTATAATCATCTACCCTTTTTTTAAGCTTTTTTGCTTGCTTTTTATTTTTAAAAATGGCGCCAACTACCGAGACTACAAATGCAATGGCAAGAAATATCCAGTAGGCATATTTTTGCGAGTAATCATCAAAGTCGCTTATCGCATCGATCACCACCTCGCCCTCAGCTGGCGTCATAGCGCCTTGATCTACCATTTTTACTATCTCTTCAAGTTTTAAATTCTTAACATCTGAGCCATAAGGACGAGTGAGGATTTCAACCACGCTAAGGTCGTTTATATCATAAACACTGCTGTTAAAATGCCAACCGTAGCCGACGTTATCAAAATAATATGTCTTATCGCCGTTTGCATAGACTGCTCCGTAGCTATCATTTCTTACAAGACCTATCTTTCGCCACTGCTCTTTTGTATCAAGCCTAACGATACACGTGTGGCGTGAGCTTAGGCTGTGATCATTTTTCGTGTTGTGCCAAATTTCATAGGTTTTTAGAAAATATGTCTTGCCGTCATTTATCACCACGTTGCCATATAGCGGCGTTATCTCGCCTTTAAACGGATCATCTCCGTCTCTTACAAACTCGCCCTCATCTATGCTGTTATACCACTGCCACTTTCGCTCCCAGTGATAGATACCGCCCTTGCCACGAAAGAGCGCATGATAGGAGTGCTCGTCTTCTAGGTTAAAAAGCGGCTCGTATGGGGCAAATTTTGGGTCAAATTCGTGATCATTTGCATAGACCATGCCAGAATTTGGCTCATAAAGATAGTGAATGCGCCATATCTCGCCGATATCACGCATTTGCGGGTTAAATTTGATCCCTAGTTTTGTGCTGTCATAATAGACATTTTCTCCGTCAGTCGTAAAATGTATGCTCTTTCTGCCAGATGCCTGCTCGATATATCGCATTTTGCTAGCATTTGCGCCCTCTAGCTCTTTGCCCTCATGATAGACCTTTACGCCGTCACTTGCATAGCCAAATCCCAAGATCGCAGCTAAATTTGTGCTATCAACCTGTCTAAATTTATAGATATAAGTTTGCGCTTTTGGGGTGTTAAACATTTTATGTGAGACGATGTCCCAAAACTCTTTAAATGCGGATATTTCAAGGTTTGTCTCGCTTACGCTATCGCAAAAATATGTTATCTTGCCATCACCAAAATAGCCATTGCCAAGCGCTCTAACGCCATTTGGATCAAGTCCGCTCATCACGAAGTTGCCACAATATACCGCCTCATCGCTAGCGCCAACATTTCTGTTGTCGTATTTGCCAGTGTCAATATATCTAAATTTGCTGGCTCTCACGCCTATTAGCTCAAATTTACCCCCACTTGGTACCATAGCATAGACCTTATCATCTTTGACGTAAAAAAAGCTATTATTTAACTCTTTACTATCGCCAATGTCGTCATCTAAAATAGTAGCTAACCCAAAGATAAAAAAATAGATAGCAAAAAATATCACAACTATGGCAAGTAATGTGGTGATTAGCGGATGTTTTTTTAGCATTTTAGCTCCTTGGCGATCTCAAACACTTCAAAATAGTCGTTTTCAAGCTCTTCTAGCTCGTTATAAAGCGCAGCATGGCCTACTTCTTGATAAATTTTAGAGTCGCTTGCTAGCAAAACGCCGCTATTTTCATTTATGCTAAAATTGATACCGTTTAAAATTTCATCTGCGCCATTTTTTTTACTAACGTCTATCAGGTCATTTAATACCATTTTCTCTCATTTTTAAAATTTTTCGCGATTATATCAAAAGCGAGCTAAAACCAAATTTTGTTATAATCGCAGCATAAATTTATACTTTTAAGCAAGCGCTTTATGAATCTTTCTATGAAAAAATTATTAATTCCTATATTTTTTAGAGACAGTCTTAAAAGTAACGATACAAAAGACGCAATAGAGTAAACCGATCACCGGCAAATATTTATTTTGGCTCAATTAAACTTAAGAAATTCTCTTTCTTTTTCCTTTTAAATTTAGATATTCTACGCTTAGTACGAGTTAAGTTGAATTAAAACCTCTTTTCTTTTAGTTCAATAGCGTTATTTTCAAATTTTAGTCAAATTAGATGCTTTTGATACTTCTATATCCATAGGCTACGTACTTATTTTTACTTCGCTACGTTTGTTATTTTTAAGAACGCAGCTCTCATCGCAACCTACTGCTTCTTTGAATGTAGTTAAGTTATAGATAGCTTTTTTCTATAGCTCCAAATTTATAAAATTATTTATTAGTAATTTTTATTATTTAAGAAAAATTTTATTCTAAATAAGTATAATTCCAAAATAACATTTTTTATTAAAAAGGAAAAAATATGAAAAAACTAACTACCACTTCAGGCAATCCGATAGCCGACAATCAAAACTCGCTCACTGCTGGCAGCCGTGGCGGCATAATGCTGCAAGATTATCAACTACTTGAAAAGCTAGCCCACCAAAACAGAGAACGCATCCCGGAAAGAGCCGTCCATGCAAAAGGTAGCGCTGCGTACGGTACTCTAGAGATCACGCACGATATCTCACGCTATACGAAAGCAAACGTCTTGCAAAAAGGCGAGAAAACGAGGCTGTTCCTGAGATTTTCTACCGTAGCCGGAGAGGCCGGAGCGGCTGATGCCGAGCGCGACGTAAGGGGCTTTGCGATTAAATTTTACACAAAAGAGGGCAACTGGGACTTAGTCGGCAACAACACTCCGATTTTTTTCATCAAAGATCCGTATAAATTTCCCGATTTCATCCATACTCAAAAACGCGACCCGCGCACGCATCTACGCTCAAACGAAGCCGCTTGGGATTTTTGGAGTTTGAGCCCTGAAACTATGCATCAAGTTACGATTTTAATGAGCGACCGCGGCATACCTGCTAGCTACCGCCATATGCATGGATTTGGCAGCCACACCTATAGCTTGATAAATGACAAAAACGAGAGATTCTGGGTCAAATTTCACTTCAAAACTCGTCAAGGCATTAAAAATTTAACCAACGATGAAGCCGCGCAAATAATCGCAAAAGACAGGGAGAGCAACCAAAGAGACCTCTTTGAAAATATAGAAAAAGGAAATTTTCCAAGTTGGGATTTTAAAATCCAAATAATGACCCAAGATCAGGCAAAAAGCGTCAAATTTAACCCGTTTGACCTAACCAAAACATGGTCGCATAAGGAATTTCCGCTTATCGACGTTGGCGTCATGACACTAAATGAAAATCCTAAAAATTACTTCAACGAAGTAGAGCAAGCCGCATTTAGCCCGTCAAATATAGTCCCTGGTATCAGCTTTAGCCCCGATAAAATGCTTCAAGCAAGAATCTTTAGCTATCCGGACGCTCAAAGATATCGCATAGGCACGCACTACGCACAACTAAGCGTAAATCGTCCGATAAGCGAAATAAACACCTACGTCACGGGCGGCGCGATGAATAACGGAATGTACGAACTCGACGATAAAGCCTACTATGAACCAAACAGCTTTGGTGGCGGCAAAGAGGATAGAAGCCTGCTAGAGCCTGATATAAATTTAGAAGGCGCAATGCAAAGATACGACCATAGAGCTGAGGATCAGGATTATTACTCGCAACCCAGAGCGCTTTTTGCTCTAATGAACGACAGCCAAAAATCACAGCTTTTTAGCAATATTGCAGAGAGTATGGCTAGTGTGAGCGAAGCGATAAAAGAGCGTGCGATAGGGCACTTTGAGCAAATCTCGCCAGAGTACGCAAACGGCGTCAGAGCTGCGCTAAAGGCTAAAATTTGACAAATTTAACGCAGGCTGAAGAGCAAAGATATAGCGAACTTTGCGCCATGGCGCTTGATTTTGCGAGGCAAGACGAAGCAGACGAGCTAGAAAAGATGATAAAGGCGGGGCTTAGCGTAAATTTAAAATCAGCCAAAGGCGATACGCTTTTGATGCTGGCTAGCTACAACAATGCTCTAAATACCGTAAATATGCTACTCTCAAACGGCGCTAGAGTAGATGAACGCAACGACCGCGGGCAAACTCCGCTTGCGGGCGCTGCGTTTAAGGGGTACTTAGACATAGTAAAAGCGTTAGTTAACGCCGGAGCCGATATCGAAGCAAATAATGGTCTAGGTATGACGCCATGCACCTTTGCGGTGATGTTTGGTAGAAGCGAAACGGCAAAATTTTTACTTAGCAAACGTAAAAAAGAAAATATATTTCAAAAACTAGCGATTAAATTTTTAGAAATTTTTGGTAACAAGAGCGCAAAAACCGCCTAAATTTGACTCATTTACAACCTTCTAAACTCCGTCTGATTTAAGGCGGGGTTTAGAAACTTTAACACAGGCAACTAAAGATAGGAAACGGTAGCGTATTTTGCAAATTCGTTCAATTTAAGCAACAGCATGTGCAAGGCTGATTTGCGGCGATTACGCAAGCTTGTAAAGGGTTAAATTTAGCGGCTCCGTTAGTCCAAAACGCCAAATTCTACGTATCCCTCCATTGCGACGAGTAAAATCCAACCCGCCTCGGGAGCGCAAAAATAGCGATGCTCTGGGATGTTTTCAACCGTAAATTTTAAAAATCGTAAAAACAACTCGGGGGCAAATTTGACCCCTGTGCTGCTTAGATTGTCGCCAGTGTAGCTTACCTCGCCGCTTAAAATTTTAATTTGGATATTTGGATTTGAGTTTAGAAAGTTTTTAATATCGGCAAAATTTTTATAATCAGCCGTTTTATAATCTTTTAAATTTTTGCAAAACCGGTTTTGAGCCGGCAAAAGTAAAATTTCGCTCTATAAACTCCGATCCGTCGTCGCTAATACGCCACTTTGGGTCCAAATTTGACAAAAAAGCGAGCATCTCATCACCCGCTGAAATAAAATTTGAAACGGGATTTTTCGGACTCATTTGTCTCCTTTTGCGAGATTGCCGTAAATTTTATAAAAACGTAAATTTTAGCAAGCCGCTTGCTTGTTTATTTCACACGCTAAACTCGCGGCAAAGAATTCGCAAAAACCGTAAATTTAAACAAAAAGGCGTTATATCTTGAGATGATTTTTGAAGTTGCGACGTAAAAATAAAACGGAGCAGACCGGTCGTCCGTGAGTATTCATTTTTACTAGCCCTTCAAAAAGCGCTCAAAAAACTACTCAAAAGTCACGGCGAATTTAAAATTTATCTAAAAAATGCAAAAGATATTATATCTTGGAGAGATTTTAAGAGTTACGAAGCGAAAAATAGGCGTAGACTGGACAAGCCAGTCCGTCAAGCCGATTTTTCGCGAGTTCCGTTAAAAGCTCCCGAGAGATAATATCTATTTTAAAGCTTCTAGTCTAACCGCGACCGAACGCTTATGCGCCCCCAGCCCCTCGGCATCGGCTAACTTCATGCATGCGTTTCCTAGCTCGCTTATGCCTTTTGCGTTTAGCGAGATGAGCGAGGTGCGCTTCATAAAATTTTCAACCCCGAGAGGCGAATAAAACCTCGCGCTACCGCCCGTAGGCAGCGTATGGTTTGGCCCTGCTAGATAGTCGCCCATCGCTTCAGGCGTAAAGTGTCCGATAAATATCGCGCCCGCGTGCCTGATCTGCGCGGCCAGCTCCATCGCGTCATTTGTGGCGATCTCTAGGTGCTCGGGCGCTAGCTCGTTAGCCAGCCTCACGCACTCATCCAGGTCGCTAGCTACGATGATAGCGCCCTTTTTATCGATGCTAACCTGCGCGATGGGCTGTCTAGCTAGAGTCTTGATCTCCTCGTTGATATGCCTTTGCACTGCCGCACCGAAGGCCTGATTTGGCGTGATAAGTACAGCGCTAGCCATCTCGTCGTGCTCGGCCTGCGAGAGCAGATCCACGGCGATGTGGCGAGGGTCGGCGCTCTCGTCGGCGATGACGCAGATCTCGCTAGGGCCCGCGATCATATCGATATTTACCTCGCCGTAGACGAGTTTTTTAGCCGTCGCGACGTATATGTTGCCAGGGCCCGTGATGACGTCGGTTTTTTTGATCGTTTGCGTGCCGTAGGCCATCGCCGCTACCGCCGAGGCGCCGCCGACTTTATAGGCTTCCTTGATGCCGCAGATATGCATGGCTGCTAGCAGTAGCGTATTTACCTTGCCCCCAACGGCAGGCGTGCAGACTACTATCTCCCCAACGCCCGCAACCAGGGCCGGGACGGCGTTCATGAGAAGCGAACTAGGATAGGCGGCCTTACCTCCAGGGATATATAGTCCCGCGCGGTCTAGCGGGGTGTACTTGGCGCCTAGCAAAACGCCGTGCTCATCGTGCTCCATCCAAGTTTTTGGTAGGCTTTTTTCGTGGTAGCTTTTGATGCGCTCAAAGGCTAAATTTAGAGCGTTTCGTAGGCAGCTATCTATACCGTCGTAGGCCTTTTGCATCTCTTCGGTGCCGATTTTTAGGCTATTTGCGTCAGGTTTCCAGCGGTCAAATTTTTCTATCTGCTCAAAAAGCGCCTCGTCGCCTCTAGCGCGCACGTCGTCCAGTATCTGCGAAACGGCGGGCGTAACCGCGCTCATGTCGCCGTTTGAGCGGTTTACCAAAGCCGCAAAATAGTCCTTAAAATTTTCGTTGCTAGTGAGTAAAAACTTCATCTCGTCTCCTTAAATTTTCTTTCGTATCTTAGTTTTTGACTGATATTTCCGAGCACGCCGCCTTGGTGGATGTATAAAATCTCGTTTTTAAATGCGCCAAGGTTTGCCATCATCGTTAAAAAGCCCACAGGATCGTAAATGAGCTCAAACTCTATCCCCGTTTGTTCGCATACTTCGCGCCAAATTTGATAAAGCTCGGGCTTTAGATCGCCGAAATGATATTTTTTCGGCGGCGGCAAAATGTGCGCCTTTGAGTTTGGCGTCAGCTCCTCGATCTCGCTTTTTAGGTAGTCTGCGTCGCCCACGCAAGGACAGGTGTAGACGTCAAATTTGACATGCTTAGCCAAAAACGCCGCCGACGTGCCCGTGCCCGAGGGCAAAAATATATCAACGGTCTTGCCCTCCGCATCCGCCCAGCACTCTATCTGCCTAGCCTGCGAGATAAAGCCCGCCTCGGCCTGCGGCTGCCAAACGCCCTCGTTTATAAAAAGCGAATCGCCGATGAAGCAATCCTGCGCAGCGGACAAATTTGAGCTTGTTTGATCTGCGGATTTTGTTAAATTTAAGTTTTTATGGCTTATGAATTCGCCAAAATTTGCGCTTGCGAGCTTTGCCGATCCGTCAAATTTGTTCAAATTTTCTCTGCCTAGATTTTGTAAATTCGGCGCGATCTCGGCTTGCGAATTCGGCATATTTTTCGCACTTAAATTCATACCCGCAAAACCTAGTCGTTCATTAAATTTACTTAAATTTGATCCGTTTCTACCAGAACCGCACGTCAAATTTACAGCCTCATCGCCGTAAATCTCACCCTCTTTTAGGCTAGCTAGTTCGTAAGCTAGAGCCTTAGCCCGTGCCCGTCTATCTTTATTTATATAGATTTTCATCCCGTTTCCAAGGGCAAATTTAAAATTTCCGATCGGATTTTCTGCTAAATTTGAGTTTAAATTTGAAACTACGTAGTGAAACTCCAGGCCCCTCATCTTGGCAAAGACGCTTAGGCTATACATCGCGTTTGACTGGCTAGAGCCGTAGCTAACGACGCGCTTTATACTGCCTAGACCAGCATGCAGGAAATACTCTAGCTTTCTAGCCTTGTTGCCGTTAAATTCGCCGTCCATCAGATCGTCGCGAAGTACGTAAAACTCGAGTCCGTTAAATTTAGTCTTTTGAATGCTTTTGATTTTGCCGCTCCAAGAGATCTTGCATCTCTTTCATCGACTCTTTGTCCGAGATCGAAAATTTGATCTCGATGCGCCTTGAGGCGTCGGGGTCTTCTTTGCCATTTTTCATCACCAGATCGCTAAAGCTACGTCCGCTAGCGATGAGATAGTGCTCTAGGCGCTTGTCTTTGTTCCACGAGTAGATAAAGTCTAGTACCGAATACGCGCGCTTTTGCGACAGATCAAGGTTGTACATGTAGCTACCAACGGAGTTTGTATGCCCCTCGATCACGATCCTGTCGATGTGTTTTGCGATCTCTTCGTTATTTAAAATCGCCTCAAAATAAGTCTGCAAGATTTCTTTTAGACGTGCCTTTGCTTCGTCTCTTAGTTCATAAGATCCCGTGTCAAAAAGTATAGACTCAGGCAGCGACACGACACCCGAGCTTGGATCTATACTGACCTTGTTTCCAAGCTTAGCGCGTAAATTTGATATGACATTTGAGCGAAGCGAGCTGATGTCTTTTATCTTGTCTTTTGTTTTGTTAAAATCCTCTTCCAGTGCGGTAAATTTTGAGATTTCATCGCCGTATTTTGCATTTAGCTCATTTAGCGCCTCATCTTTTTGCGCTAAAATTTGCCCCAGCTGCAGCACTCTATCCTGCAAATCCGCGATAGTTTTATTCGCGTCGTTTAGATTTATCTCGTAGGTTTGGGTTAAATTCGTGAGTTCGTTTTTCTCTTTTTTGACGCCTTCAAGCATCTCGTTTACGAGCCTGTTTATGTCGGCAAGCTCTTTATTTTCGCTCTTTGCGCGGTCCAAATTTGAAAAAATTTCTTTTATGACATTTTCTTTACGAACGAGCTCGCTTTGAGACGAGGCGATTTGCTTTTCACGCTCGCTTAAGTCTTTTTGTAGTTTTGCCAGATCGCTTTGGCTAAGGACGTATTTTACGACAACGGCGCCGATGATGAGCATAAAAACAAACATCAGCCCAGCCATCAGGTCCGCATACGATATCCAAAAGGTCTGGTCTCCGCTTTTGTTCTCGTTACGCGTTTTCATCTAGCATACTCGCCTTTTCGATGGTTTGCAAGATCTCATTCGCCTCTTTATCAAGCTCGTCGATGTCTTGCTTTAGCCCTTCAATGAGCGCGCTATTATCATCATAAGCTCCGATTGCTTCGTCGTCAAAAGCCTTTTTAAATGCCTGTACGCCGTCAATTAAGCTCTCTTTAAAGCCATCCATTGCAAGTTTTTGTTTTTCTAAGATTTCACTACTAAATTTAGAAAGAGACTCACTGAAATTTTTAACATTATACTCTAGTTCGCCCACGCTCTTTTCGAGCTTTGCGATACGCTCGCCGCCCACATCATAGAGACGGTTGTACTGCTCGGCAAATTTTAGTTGCATATCTTTGATGTTACCGTTAAATTTATTGATAACGTTCAAGATTTCGGCATGGACTTTGATAAGATCTTTTTGATCTTTCGAGGATTTTAGCAGCGTATTCATCGTTTGCTTGATGTGTTCGCCGCTTAGCTTGACAGCTTCTTCTTCGTTTTTCAAGATATTTGTAAAAGTTTTAAATTTAGCCTCGATAGTCTTATCCAGCTCCTCAAAGAACTCGGCATTACTAACGTGCTCAAAGATCACTCCGATCTTTTCAAAGTGTCTTAAATTCTCTTGCAAATATCTTCTATCAAGCTCCTCTTTCGTCCAGAAAAAGCCGCTCGTAGCGTTTTTCTGTCTTCGCACTAGCGTTTCAAATTTGCTCGTTCCATATTTTTCAAAAAATATCCACCAAAGCGCTAGAAAAATACCGTAAATAGAGACGTAAAACGCAGTCGCTACGCCGCTAAGAAGGGTTGAAATTTCAGTTTCGAGCTCGGTAGTATTTGAAGAGTTAAACTCCGGCATAGAAACCGCGATACTGATAAATGTTCCCAAAATACCCAGCATCGGGAAGATGCCCGCACCCACGGAAGCGAAATTTTCATTACGTAAATTTCTAGTATAGTAGGCGACAAATTCATCAAAACCGGCATTTGATTTCGTATCTTTACCGATCACTAAAAGATGTTTGATGATGTATTCTTTTAAATTTCGCTTGAAATCAGCTCCGCTTTGCTCAAAATAACAACAAGCAAGCTCGGCGCTATTTTTAGCAAAGATTAGCGAAATCACCCAAATAATACCCATCATAACGACCGTGTGTAGGCCGATTTGAAAATCTATATACCCAAAAAACCCAAGAAGCGCGACGATATATATCGCCGTCGGCAAAAATATGATTTTCGTATATACGAAAAAAGATTGCCTGCCTTTTACCTCAGGCAACGCCAAATCAGTGAAATTATCGTTTCTCGCTTCTTTTTTGGGTTCCATTGTAAACCTTAATTTCTATTTAAGCAGTTTAAATCTTCAAAAGCGGTTAATAGGCGCTTTACCATCGACTCCTCGCCGCTCCGTAGCCATTTGCGCGGATCGTAGTATTTTTTATTTGGCTTATCCTCACCCTCTGGGTTGCCGATCTGGCCTTGCAAGTATGCTCTATTTTTAGCCTCATACTCGCGCACACCGTCCCAAAATGCCCACTGAGTATCAGTGTCAATGTTCATCTTAATAACGCCGTAGCTTACAGCATTTTTGATATCTTTTAGCTCACTGCCACTTCCGCCGTGAAAGACGAAATTTACGGGTTTATCGGTCGGAGTTTTAAATTTATCCGCGACATAAGCTTGCGAGTTTTTCAAAATTTCCGGTCGCAACACGACGTTGCCCGGCTTATAAACGCCGTGAACGTTGCCAAAGCTCGCCGCTATACTAAATCTATCGCTGATTTTACTTAGTCGTTCATAAGCCTGCGCGACGTCTTCTGGCTGCGTATATAAAAGCGCGTTATCAACGCCCGTATTATCCACGCCGTCCTCTTCGCCGCCAGTTACGCCAAGCTCGATCTCTAGGCTAATACCAAGCTCGCTAAGCTCTTTTAGATACTTCTCGCAAGTGCTTAAATTTTCCTCCAAGCTCTCTTCGCTAAGATCAAGCATATGCGAACTAAAAAGCGGCACGCCGTGAGCCTTTTTGTATTCGCGGCTAAATTTAACCAGCTCGTCGATCCAAGGCAGTAGCTTTCTAGCCGCGTGATCGGTGTGCAGGATCACGGGCACGCCGTAAGCCTTAGCTAGCAGGTGCACGTGTTGCGCGCCTGCTACTGCGCCTAGTACATCGGCGTTCCCGCAAGCTTTGCCAGCATAAAAGCCGGCTCCGCCGTTACTAAATTGGATGATAACGGGTGAGTTAGCCGTCTTTGCCGCCTCTAAAACGGCATTTACCGAGTCGCTTCCGACCACGTTTACCGCAGGTATGGCAAAGCCCTGCTCCTTTGCGTATTTATACAACCTAGTTACGTCATCGCCGCTTAAAACGCCGGCTTTTACTACGTCTAAAACACCCATTTTATCGACCTTATTTATATTCTACTTTAGCTTTTGAGCGAAGCTCGTCGCCTCTTTTTCTGATATCGTTTCTAAATTTCTCCATCTTTAGGTTGCCCTCTATTTGAGGTTTAACCTCGTTTAGACCCACGGTACCGGCAGCTTTACTATCCTCTTTTAGGATTACGTGGTAGCCGAAATTTGATTTAACAGGTTTTTGAGTTACTTCGCCTTTTTTAAGTGCAAATGCAGCGTCCGCGAAAGGTTTTACCATTTGAGATTGGCCAAACCATCCTAGTTCGCCGCCGTTAGCCGCAGAACCTTGATCGGTAGATTTAGATTTAGCTAGCTCTTCGAATTTTTTAACCAGCTCGTCGCCTTTTAGACCTTTTAGCGCAGCTATTATATCGTTTGCGTCTTTTTCAGTAGCCACTAGGATATGTTTAGCTCTTACTTGTGCAGGCACGGCAAATTCGGCTTTATTTTTGTTATAAAAGTCGCTGATCTCGCCTTCGCTAACTTTGATATTGTCAAAAATTCTCTTCATCCAAAGATCAAGCACAAGGTTATTTTTTAGCTCTTCAAGCGCAGCTTTGTATTCGTCGCTCTTATCTAGTCCGCTCTTTTTAGCCTCTTCTAAAAGTAGTTTTCTATTAATAGTTTCGTCGATCACCTTTTTTTGAGTATCTTTAGGTAGTTGCTCTAGGGTTACGCCAGGCATCGCAGCAAGCGTGAAAGCTACGTCCTTATCGGTTACTTTTGTTCCGTTTACAGTGGCGTACTCCGCCGCACTTAGGCTTAGAGCCGCAGCCAAACTAAGAGATGCGAATAAAATTTTATTCATCTTTGTTCCTTAAATTTAGATTTTTGCGAGGGTGATTATAGCAGGAAAGTCATTAAATATAAGTTATAATTCATCGAAAATTTAAATAAAAACGGCTAAAATCGGCGCCATGAGAACAAAAAAAGATATAAACGCTATCAAAAATTTATTTTTAGAAAATTTCAAAGACGCGGGCAGCGAGCTTAAATTTCGCAACCTCTACGAGCTGCTCGTTTGCGTGATGTTAAGTGCGCAGTGCACCGATAAGCGCGTAAATTTGATCACGCCTTCGCTTTTTGAGGCCTACCCGGACGTAGCAAGCCTAGCGCAGGCAAATCTCGGTAGCGTAAAGGCGCTCATAAATTCCTGTAGTTTTTTTAATAACAAAGCAGAAAATTTGATCAAAATGGCAAAGAGCGTGATGAGCGAATTTGACGGTGAGATACCAACGACCGAAAAGGAGCTAATGAGTCTAGCCGGCGTAGGTCAAAAGACCGCTCACGTCGTGCTGATCGAGCATTTCGGATCAAATTTGATGGCCGTGGATACGCACGTTTTTCGCGTGGCTCACAGGCTTGGTCTTAGTAGTGGCAAGACGCCCGAAGCCGTCGAGCTTGATCTAACCAAAGCCTTTAAAACGCAGCTAAACACGCTTCATCAAGCGATGGTGCTTTTTGGGCGCTACACCTGTAAGGCGGTCAAGCCAAACTGCAAAGAGTGCTTTTTAAACGAGCTGTGTAGTAGCAAAGATAAGAAATTTCCTTAATCGCCAAAAAAATTTTTCTTTGAGAGATACGGGTATTGCAGCTGCGACGAGCCATCTTCGTCTATCAAATTTAACGCCTCGCCGAATGTGCCTTGCTCTACAAGCTCGCTATTTAAAATCGTATGCTTTGAAATAGCTTCGATAAAGCGCTCAAAATCACTCCGCGAAATAAAATGCCCGCCGAGGACAAATATCGGTTCCGAAGTTTTGCGATCGTAAAATTTAATACTACTTTTATCGACAATCGTCCACTCTTTTCTTATGACAAATTTAATATCAGCGTATAAAAACTCTAAATTTTTACTATTTTTCTGCAAGACGATGCTATTTTCCGTCAAAAACACTTTATCTATGCGAAATATTGCAAACGCCTCAAGCAAAAACATAAAAACAGCGATTCCGAAAACAATAAAATAAAGAGTCTTGACCTCGAAAACAAGGTCATCAGCAGTCGCAATCGCATAAAAAACCAAAGCGGCGCAAGGCAAAAATATGATTATTATTGAGATTAAATTATTTTTGGCGTATCTTGCGTCCAAACGAAAAATGTAGTTATCTTTTTGCAAATTTTGTCCTTAAAATTTTAAAAATGCCTTTGGCTAAATAAAATTTTTAACATTTTCAAGATGCAGGTCTCGGCGAGTAAAATTTGAAGCCGAATTTACAAATTTGGTAAACTTGGCCTCAAATTTGGATTTAGAAACAACGAGGCGAAGTATCTTGCGACGAATTTAAATGTTGCGACGAAATTTTCGACCGAAGATAGAACATATAGTTCATCGAGGGGGGAAAATTTCTAGCTCATTTAAAGGCGCGGAAGAGACAAGCCGTTCCGAGCTACTGAAGCCTAGCGATGATATTTCTCACTACCTCCGCCATCATCTCCACCGACGCTATCTCGCAGTGCTCGTTTACGGAGTGAGGCGAGTGGATGTTGGGGCCTATGGAGCAGGCTTGCAGCTCGGGCTGTTTTGCTACCAGTACGCCGCACTCAAGGCCTGCGTGCACGGCGGCAAATTTGGCTTGCGGCTTTTGTTTTTGCAGTTCCTCAAGCACCAGATGCGCAAAGTCGCTGATGCAGGGCGCCCAGTTCGCCGAGCGGTCGGCTACCCTCACATCAAAGCCCAGCGCGCTAGCTAGCGTAGCGGTCTCAAAGCCCAGATTTTCGAGCCCATCGCGCTTCATCGCGCGAGCGAAAAAGTCAAACTCGATCACTTCGCCCTTTTGCTTGACGGTCGAGAGATTTATGCTTTCGTTTACCATGCCAAGCTGCGTGTCGTAGCTGCGCACGCCCTGGGCAAATGAGTTGATGAGCGCCAAAATTTTATCGCTATTTACCAGCACGTCCGCTTCGCCCTCGCCCAGGCTCTTTACCCACGCAAGGCCTCGCTGCTTTGGATCATGCACACAGAGCGCCTTACATACGGCATTTGCGGGGATCGAGTTACTCCTCTCGCCAAAATCCAGACTAATGAGCTCGCAGCCCTCCTCGGCGAGGAATTTCGCTAGCAGTTTCGTCGCGTTTGGGATATTTTTGTGTATCTCGTTACCCGAGTGTCCGCCGCTAAGCCCGGTAACGCCGATTTCGTAGATTTTACCGATCTTTTTAACGGTCTGCGCGCCGATTTTTGCGCTTACGTTTATACCGCCCGCGCAGCCCAGCGTCACGCGGTCGTCCTCTTCGCTGTCTAAATTTAGCAGATTGGGCGATAAAATTTTACCCTTAAAGGCGTTTGCGCCCACGAGCCCGACCTCTTCGTCGTTGGTAAATAGGCACTCCAAATTTGCAAACTCCCGCATCGCGCCCATCATCATCGCCACGCCGATGCCATCATCAGCGCCCAGAGTCGAGTTTTTAGCTCTTAGGATGCCGTTTTCTTCGATCAGCTCCAAATGCGGCGCCGCGCCCACGCAGACCATATCATAGTGGCTTTGCAAGCAAATTTTAGGCTCGCCCTTTACGGCGTGGATGTTGCCAGCCTCATCGACGCTCACGCTAAAGCCCTGAGAGCGCGCAAAATCCGCCAAAAACTCCCTCATCTGCTCCGTTTCGCAGCTGCAATGCGGTATCTCGCACAGCTTCTTAAAATCGTTCATAACCTCGTTTTTTTGCATGTTTGCTCCTTAAATTTACTTAACTATCTCGCCCGTGTAGCCAGTCGTAGCCACCGCATCTAGCAGCTGCTTCTCGCTCACGCCGTCTTTCGTCTCGACGCGGGCGGTTTTATCGTGCAGGCTAGCCTTGGCGCTGATGACGCCGTCGACGTTTAGCAGGGCTTTTCGCACCATCGCCGTACACAGCGGGCAGTGCATCCCCTCGACTTTGATAACAAAATTTTGATTTGCAAACGCCATGCTTGCAAGCAGTAAAATAGATAGAATTTTATTCATAAATTTTTCCTAAAACTTCAGGGTATGATAGCAGAATAATCACAAAAACAGCTAAAAAAACGTAGATGAAGATCCACTTTTTGCGGCGATTTGCTAGGTCGCAGGATTTTGGTTTTTTGAAAAAATAAAACGCGCTCGCCGCAAAGCAGATCGCGGCAAGTGCGGTAAAATAGGGCCTTAGCTCGGTTAGGCTCTCGATAGCTTCCGAGCTAAGCAGGCTAAATGAAGCGCCGAAAATCAAAAACAAAAGTGCAGGCAGGCAGCAAAGAGTCGCCGCCAGCGCGCTTACTACCGACGCCAGAGCTAGCCAAAAGCCCTTCATTTGACCTCTTGCGACTTGTAGTCGTAGCTAAATTCTTTAGGCGAATAGTAATTTAGCACATTGTCGTCCACTTCGCCGTAAGGATAGCCGAAGTTGTTTAGCGGGAATTCCGCAGGTTTTGGCGATAACACGAAGTCGCGCGCTTCGTTAAAGCCGATCCAGCACATCTCCCAGTTGCCGAATAGATACTCGCGAATTTTAACTAGCTTACCGTCGTCGTTGCTTAGCTTTTCGCCTAGGCGCACCTTTGCGACGTCCGCGGGATCGACAGGGATCCAGCCGTGTCCTTTTAGATAAAATTCCGCTCTGCAGTGCTGACCGCCAGAGATCGCTGCGAGGCCCTTTTCATCGGCCTTTCCCATCTCGTTTGAAAATCTGCTCTGCCCTACTCTGATACCGAAAATCTCGCGCGCAGGGATACCTACGGCGCGGCAAAGCCCAACGAATACGGAGTTTATGTCGGTACATTTGCCAACCAGCTTGCCGCTTTCAAGGATCGCTTTTACGTCGCCCGTACCGCAGCCCAGGACGGTGTTATCGCGCTGCATGGTGTTTGCCACCCACGTGTAGATCGCCTTCGCGCGCTCCAGATCGCCTTTTATGCCTTTTGTGATCTCCCCTGCTTTTTGCTTTACGATGCCGTCATTTGGAATGTGCTGAGTAGGTTTTAGATACAATTCCGTTTCAGCGCTCAGCTTTTCGTTCGGGTTAAATTTGACCTTGCTAAAGTCGGTGTTTCGCTCGAAGGTCTCGACTCTAAATTTAACGCTAAGCGTCGGCTTTGCCACCTCGGCGTAGTCCACGTAAAGCGTCGGGATCGCATCGTAGTTTACCGACGGATTGGCGAAATTACCGTCAAATTTGACGTCACTCACGCTTTGATAATCTCTGATGAACGGCAGCGGTATCCACAGCCTGGTTTTCTTGCCCGCCTCTAAAATTTCGTGATTTAGAGTTACGTCAAAAACCCTCTTGTTGCCCATAGCTTTTTCCGCTCCCAGAACGGTGCTCGGAGTAGCCATAACGGCGCCTAAAATCGCAGTGTTTCTTAAAAAATCGCGTCTTTGCATGAAATGCCTTGTATAAATAATAGTTGCCCCGCAACTCTTGGGCGGTATTTTACTAACGAAAGGCTAAATTTGGCTTTAAATAGAGGTGTTTTCGCGTGTCGTTTGGGCGCAGCCAAATTTGGATAGTTGTTTAAATTTTACCGGCCAAGACCTGCACCTTTAAGATGCTAAATTTGGTTTGGTTAAATTTGCCATTACGAGTTTGGCTTCCTTGCGTAAAAAAACAACTGTTTGAGGTTGTTTTTTTGCTTTATTGTAAAGGGGGCGGGGGCTTGAATTATGCTTTGCTGAGGCAAAGCGTCGCAAGTTTAAAATTTAGCACTTCCGCGGTGCGGGTCTCGGTGGCTCAAATTTGCAAATTTGGGCATAAAACGATAAAGTGCAGGATTTTTGTTCTAGACGAGGCGCTTTTAAATTTGGCAACGGGAGTTACCTCGTCGGTAATGACCGAGCCAAATTTAAAAGTCTCTGCTTGCAGTTGCGACCACAAGGGAAGCAAAGCGAAGTATAGAGCAAAAAGACAAGCCTTAATCAATAAATCTTTTTGTTAAATTTGCGTACGCATCTATCCTTCGGTCTCTCAAAAACGGCCAAATCCTGCGCACTTCCTCGCTCCTGGTCATATCGATCTCGACGATGCGACACTGCTCGCTCTGGCTATCGGCGCGGAAAAGCTCCTCACCCTGCGCACCGAAAACAAAGCTATTGCCCCAAAATTTGATCCCGTCCATCACGCCGCTTTCGTCACTTTCAAAGCCCACGCGGTTTACGGCGATCACTGGTAGGCCGTTTGCGACCGCATGCCCGCGCTGCACGGCGACCCAGGCCTCTAGCTGACGCGATTTTTCCTCTTCCTCATCGCCCTCAAACCAGCCGATCGCGGTCGGATAGATGAGCAGCTTCGCACCGCGCAGAGCCATGAGGCGCGCAGCCTCGGGATACCACTGATCCCAGCATACCAAAAGTCCGAGCCTACCTACGCTCGTATCTATGGGCTCAAAGCCGATGTCGCCCGGAGTAAAGTAAAATTTCTCGTAAAAGCCCGGATCGTCCGGGATGTGCATTTTGCGGTATTTGCCGGCTACGCTGCCGTCTTTTTCAAAGACAAAAGCAGTGTTGTGATACAGGCCATCCGCGCGCTTTTCAAAGAGCGAAGTGACGAGCACGACGCCGTTTTGACGCGCTACCTCACCCCAAAATTTGACGTCGTTTTCCCAGTCCTCGGCAAGATCAAAAAACCTCGTCTCCTCGCTCTGGCAAAAATACTGCGTCTGGTGCAGCTCCTGCAGCACGACAAGCTCCGCTCCGCCGCCGCTAGCCTCGCGTACGAGCTCGAGCGTCCTTTGCACGGTCGCGTCTTTGGTGCCGTGAAATTTTTGTTGGATTAGCGCTACTTTCATATTTTTCCTTACGATTTAAAATTTCAAAATTATATCAAAGCGGGGATAAATTAGGGCTTGAACGGCTGGCCGGCAATCTAAATTTTACAGCTCCCGCCGGCTTATAAAATTTGCTTCAGCCTTTCAAGCAAGCCCGCGCAAGAGCTAGAAACATCCTCGTAGCACCGCTCAAAATCGCGGGTGTAGTATGGATCGGCGATTATTTTACCGCTTGGCGCGTCGCTAAATTCGAGCAGAAATTTTACTTTTTCGTCAAATTTAGCCTCAGCGCCGAATTTGCGTTTCAAAGTCCTTAAATTTTCATCGTCCATTATCAAAATAAGATCGCTGCTATCAAAATCTTTTTGCGTTATCAAGGTTGCTTTATGGGGCGTCACGGGTACGCCGTTTTGCTTCAAAACCCGCACCGTCTCGTAATACGGCGGCTCGCCTATCTCGTCCTCGTGCGTGGCGCGCGAGTCGATGCTAAGGCGCCCGGCTAGACCCGCCTTTTCGCTCAAATTTTGCATAACGGACTGCGCCATAGTCGAGCGACAGATATTTCCGTGGCAAACGAATAAAATTTTCATATTTTTCCTTTGATTTAGCATTCGCACGAGCCATTTTGATCGTCGCACGGATCAAGATGCGTCGTGATCTGCCATTCAAACTCGCCGTATTTAGCCCTGATAGTAGCCTCTATCTCGTCTGAAATTTTGTGCGCGTCGTAAAGCGAAATTTCACGGTTAAAGACTAGATGAACCGCGACATAGCAGATGTTTGCGCTCTTTCTGGTAGCTAGGCCGTGATAGCTTGCTATCTGAGGGCGCGAGCGGATTATCTCTTCGATTTGCGCCGTTATCTCGGGCTCTAGCGCGCGGTCTAGCAGCACGCCTATGCTTTCTTTCATCAAATTTATCGCGCTAACGGCGATGTAGCCGCTAATTACTATACCAAAAACGGCGTCTATCGCGGCAAATCCCGTAAATTCGACCAAGATAAGCGAGGCAATAACGGCTAGGTTACTAAAAAGGTCGCTTTTATAGTGTAGCGCGTCGGCTCTAACGATCAAATTTCTCGTGCGGCGCGCGACGCGGGAGAGGTAGGCGACCAGTAGCCCCGTAACCGCGACCGATAGCGCCATCGCATAGAGCGAAAAAGCCGTATCTACGGGCGCTTGCTCCGTTTGCAGCTTACGCACGCTCTCGTAAAATATAAACGCGCCGGCACCCACGATCAAAACGCCCTCAAACATCGCCGCAAGCGCTTCTAGCTTGGCGTAGCCGAAGTTAAATTTAGCATCAGGCGCAGCCTGGGATTTACGGATGGCGAAGAAATTTAGCGCGGAAACTAGCAGGTCAAGCATCGAATCGATCGCCGAGCTAAGCACCGCCACCGAACCGCCGATCAAACCCGCGGCAAATTTAATCACAGCTAGCGCAAACGCCGTAGCGCCCGCGACTATCACGGCTCTGCGACCTAAAATGTCATTTTGCCTTTTTATGTCGGCATTGTTTAATTGCATTTAGATTTCGCTTTCGCTTCTTGCGCCTACAAATCTATTCTGTGAGGAACAATGCAGCGAGCCGTTTTGACGTACGAAAACGAGCGAATCTACGCCGATTATCTTATGGTTCGGCAGCTCCTGCGCTAGTCGCTCAAGCACGATTTTATCGTTGTCATCATTGTATGTCGGCACGATGGCGGCGCCGTTTATAAAGATAAAATTCGCATACGTGCACCCAAGCCTCTTGTCGCCGTAAAATTTAGCCTTCGGAAGCGGTAGCGGCACGAGCTTAAAGCCCGTGTTTTCAAGCTCTTTTTTCATCGCGGCAAGCTCCTCGAAATGCTCGTCATTTGGATCGTCGCAAGAGGCATAAGCGATGGTATCATGAGCGATAAAACGCGCCAGAGTATCGACGTGGCTGTCGGTGTCGTCGCCCTTTATAAAGCCGTTTTTAAGCCATATGACGCGCCCAAGGCCAAAAAGCTCCTTAAGCCGCGCCTCGATCTGCTCTTTGTTTAGATGGGCGTTGCGATTGTCGTTTAGTAGGCACTTTTGCGTCGTTAGTAGCGTGCCGCGCCCGTTAAAATCGATACTGCCGCCCTCAAGCACGAGATCGATACTTCGCAAATCGCTTTTAAAACGCTTGGCAAGCTCCAAATTTACGGCATTATCCTTCGAACTTTCAAATTTACCGCCCCAAGCGTTAAATTTAAAATCATAACTGACGATTTTCGCGCCGTCCTGCACGTCTATCATGCCGTAGTCGCGTATCCACGTATCATCGGTGTCGATTTTTACGAACTCCACGTTATCAAATTTAGCAAATCGCTCCCGAAAAATCCCCTCATCGGGGCAGATCAAAACGACCTTTTGAAACGGCGCGATAGCTGCCACCAGCCTCTCGTAGGCATCCAAAATTTCGCCCAGATACGGCTTCCAGTCGGTATTTTCGTGCGGTAGCGATAAAAATATCAGCTCTTGTTTTTCCCACTCTGCAAACGCTCTCAAATTTGTCCTTTATTTAAATAATTTCTATCAAAATTTAGGGGTTATGATACCTTTTGCAAGCTTAAATTTTAAAATAAATCATACAAAATTAGTTTTAAATTTAGTTTGCTTTCGCTACAATCTCGCTAAATTATCAAAAAGAAGCTAAAAAAATTATGGATTTTGAGTTTATAAAAGAATTTACGCCGATGTTCGTAAAAGCTGGCATTTTCACAGTCAAGCTCTCTGTTTACGGTATCTTGCTATCGCTTGTTATCGGCATATTTTGCACGCTGGTTAAATTTTACAAGATCAAGCTCCTAACGCCTATCGTAAACGGCTACATCGAGGTTTCCAGAAACACTCCGCTACTTATACAGCTTTTTTTCCTCTACTACGGACTTAGTAAATTCGGGCTAAATTTGAGCGCCTTTACCTGCGCGGTCGCGGGACTTGCGTTTCTAGGCGGCAGCTACATGGCGGAGAGTTTTCGCCTTGGTTTTGAGGCGGTGAAAAAGACGCAGATCGAGGCCGCGCTTAGCGTCGCGCTCACGCAAGGGCAAATTTTACGCTACGTTATCTTGCCTCAGGCTTTTAGCGTTTCGATCCCCGCGGTCGCGGCTAACGTCATCTTTCTCATCAAAGAAACCTCGGTCATCAGTATCATCGCCCTGCCCGATCTAGTTTACGCGACCAAGGATATCATCGGGCTTTACTACATGACCGACGAGGCGCTTTTTATGCTCGTCGTTAGCTATTTGATTATCATTTTGCCGATATCTTTGGTGTTATTTTGGCTAGAAAAAAGGATGAGAGTTGGACGGAGTTAGTATTTTATTCGACCCGCTAGTCTTAAAGCGGCTGATTTTCGAGGGGCTGTGGATGAGCGTGCAGATTTCGGCCATCTCGATCGCCATCTCTCTTGTTTTGGGCACGTTTTTGGGCGTGGCTATGAGCTCGAAAAACAAATTTATCTTTTTCGTGCTCAAAATTTGTCTCGAAATCGTACGTATAATGCCTCAAATCGTCTGGCTATTTTTGTTTTACTACGGTGCAAGCAAGGCGTTTGGGCTTGATATCTCTAAATTTAACGCCTCGCTCATCGTATTTAGCTTGTGGGGCGTGTTTGAGATGATGGATATCGTGCGCGGCGCGATCGTCTCGATACCGCGGCATCAGTTTGAAAGCGCGGCGGCTCTGGCGCTTAGCAAGACTCAAATTTATCTTTACGTTGTGATCCCGCTAGCCACGCGCCGTCTAGTGCCTGCCGGCGTAAATTTACTAAGCCGTATCATCAAAACCACCCCGATCGTCGCTCTCATAGGCGTACCCGACCTGCTAAAAGTCGGACAGCAAACGATCGAAGCCGCAAGCTTAACGGCAAACCCGACCGTGCCGTTTTGGATATACGGCTTTATATTTTTATTATATTTTCTCGTCTGCTATCCTATCTCAAAACTATCCAAGATACTTGAAAACAGATGGGCATAAGGAATCAAATGAGCGAAATTTTAAAACTCTCAAATTTAAGCAAATCTTACGGCGACTTGCAGGTGCTAAAAGGCATCGACCTTAGCGTAAAAAACGGCGAAGTAGTCGTGATCCTAGGACCGTCAGGATGCGGCAAAAGCACGACCCTGCGCTGCATAAACGGCCTTGAGCCCTTTGACGGCGGACAGATAGAGATAGCTGGCGAAAAGATCGACAAAGACTACAAAGACTGGATAAAAATCCGCCAAAAAGTGGGCATGGTTTTTCAAAACTACGAGCTGTTTGACCATATGAACGTCATCGAAAACATCGTGCTAGGCCCGGTAAAAGCGCAAAAAAGAAGCCGCGAAGAGGTCGAAAAAGAAGCCGAAGCATGGCTAGAAAAAGTTGGCCTAAAACATAAAAAATACGCCTATCCAAAGGAGCTTAGCGGCGGACAAAAGCAGCGTATCGCCATCGTGCGAGCGCTTTGCATGAGGCCAGAGATCATGCTCTTTGACGAGATAACAGCCTCGCTAGACCCCGAGATCGTGCGCGAGGTGCTAGACGTCGTCATAAACCTCGCAAAAGAGGGCATGACGATGCTAATCGTAACGCACGAGATGGGCTTTGCGCGCTCGGTGGCAAATCGCATCGTTTTCATGGATGAGGGCAAGATCGTCGAGGAGAGCGAACCGGAGGCGTTTTTCACGCATCCAAAAAGCGAACGCGCGAAGAAATTTTTAAATTTATTTTCGTTCTAAGAGGTTTTAAATTTAATGTTTTTAGGCTAAATTTGAGAGCTTTTCGTCAAATTTAGCTGTTAAGCTCTTGCGCTTTAGTTAAATTCAAATAACTTAGATTTAACATCCTAACTCTAACTCAAATTTACGCAAAATAACGAGCCCAAATTTGATCCGCTAGCCATTTCTTAAATTTAAAATTAAATTTACAAATTTATATTGAGTAAATTTTACACTCCATTTTAAATCTAGCGTTACGTTTTTAAACAAAATTTGATTTTTCTATACACCAGCCATCTAAAAAAATACAAATTTAGTCGCATTTTAGTCAAGCTTTTGTATATTTTGCGCACTTTATTTTAAAGGAGAAAGAATGAGAAAACTTCTGTTTTCATTTTTGGCAACATTCGCCGCCGTCTTTCTAACGGGTCAGGCTAATTTGCAGGCTGCCGAAGCTGACGCTTTGGCTAAAATCAAAGAGCGCGGATACGTGCGCGTGGGCGTCTTTAGCGACAAACCGCCATTTGGCTACGTCGATAAAGAGGGCAAAAACCAAGGCTATGACATATACTTCGCCAAACGCATCGCAAAGGATTTGCTGGGTGACGAGAGCAAGGTAAAATTTGAGCTCGTAGAAGCAGCAGGCCGCGTAGAAGTGCTAGTAGCCGACAAAGTCGACATCACTTTGGCAAATTTTACAAAAACGCCGGAGCGTGCTAGAGTCGTTGATTTCGCGCTTCCGTACATGAAAGTGTCGCTAGGCGTAGTTAGCCCTGACGGCGCGGTCATAAAAAGCGTGGATGAGCTAAAAGGCAAAAAGCTAATCGTCAATAAAGGCACTACCGCGGATGCGTATTTCACAAAAAATCACCCTGACATCGAGCTTATAAAATACGACCAAAACACCGAAACTTTCGCCGCTTTGGTAGATAAAAGAGGCGCGGCGCTAGCGCACGATAACGCGCTGCTTTTTGCATGGGCTAAAGAAAATCATGGCTTTACAGTTGGTATCGAAGCTCTAGGCGAGGTCGACGTCATCGCGCCTGCGGTCAAAAAGGGCAACAAAGCGCTGCTTGAGTGGCTAAATAACGAGATTATTGAGCTTGGCAAGGAAAATTTCTTCCACAAAGACTATGACGCTACGCTAAAACCGATCTACGGCGATAGCGTAAATCCGGAATCTCTAGTCGTCGAAGGCGGCAAACTATAAAACCCAAAGTCGGAAGAAATTCCGACTTTTTCATTCTATACATTTTAAAATTTAAAGCATTAGGTAAATTTACCACCTGCACAGCCCACCGTTGCGATATTTTAAATACGACTAAAATTTTACACTTGCTTCTTATTAAAGCAAATTTGATCCGAAAAATACAATAAATAAATCGTCAAATTTAAGCTCACATATCAAAGTTTGTAAATTTTAATCGCTATAGAGTTCAAGGATATTTTTTTGGCTCAAGATAAGTTAAAAACTTTCAAAGGAGTTTTTCTCAAAGAGTGTGCAAGCACAAGAACTATGATTCTGTCGATGAAAAACAAGTATATAGTTCGTTCCCGAATTTCGCAGAAGAAATTTAGAGAAATTCTCAAGTATTTTGCAGAGGATATAGAGGCTACTAAAAT
>NZ_AMZQ01000016.1 GCF_000313615.1 Campylobacter showae CSUNSWCD
TGACTTCGTGAGATTAAACTTGATATCGTTTGGAGATAAATTTACGCCGCGAAGGTGCGGGTTTGGCGGACAAGTAGCTAAATTTAAAGAAAAATCGGTCAAATTTGACCGAAAATAAAAGAATTTAAGCCGAATCAAATCGGCTTAAATTTGCGTTCAAATTTGAGTTTAGCGTAGATATTTGACATTGGCTTTGGCGCGGAGCTTGTTGAAGTATTCGCCTATGACGCGGTCTTGCTCGAGTTTATAAAGCGCGTTCATCGCCTCGTCTCTGACCTCGTCAAATTCAGGCATCGTTTGCCCCTTTTTAGACGCTACGTAAAACATCTCAAACCCCTCGGGAGTCTGGAAAATCTGAGTAAAAGTGCCGTCCGGGGTCTGCTGAAATATCGTTCGTAGTTGAGGCGGGATCTGCTCGCTTTTTAGATTCAGGACATCCATGTGCACGCTGTGGTTGGCGTTCATCGGAGAGCTGTGTCTAGCAGCCTCTAAAAGCTGCATCGAGGGCGCCACATATCTAGTCACGCTCACGTCGGTAAAGTGCGCAAAAAGGTCGCGATTTTGCTCGAAATACGCCCTTGCGGCGTTTTCCGAGATGTTGATTTTAGCCTCAGCAAAAATGCTTTGATATAGCTTTTCTTGTTTTATGCTTTTTGCGACGTCGTCTTTAAACTGCGAGTAGTCGCCGCCCTTTGATAGCACGGCCGAGCGTAGATCTGAGGCGCTCATACCACTCTCGCTTGCGATCTTTTGCAACCTTTGATTTAGCTCATAGTCGCTGGCTTCGATTTTTAGGTTTTTGATCTGCGCGGTTTCGAGCCTATCGCGGATCAGTAAATTTAGCGCGTTTGCTTCGTTTGTTTGCAGCTGCGCGGCGGCTTTGCGCACTTCGTTTACGGTGATGGGTTCGTTTTCGATGATGACGGCTATGCCGTTTGAGATCTGGCTCGCGTTAGCCATACAAAAACTGAGAAAAAACGCGGCGAATGAGATCTTTTTTAACATATAAAACCTTTGTTTAAGTCTAAAGTAAATATAATTTGAGCATTATAACATTTTAAATTTAAGCGCAAGCTATAAAGGTAAAAATTTAATGCAAAATTCACAAATAGTAACTAGATTTGCCCCCTCTCCGACCGGATATTTGCACATCGGCGGGCTTAGGACGGCGCTTTATAACTACTTATACGCTAGAGCAAACGGCGGCAAATTTCTGCTGCGCATCGAAGATACCGACCTAAAACGCAACTCCGAAGAGGCCACGCAAGCGATAAAAGAGGCCTTTGCCTGGTGCGGACTGGATCACGACGGCGAGGTGACGTATCAGTCGCGTAGATTTGACGTGTATAAAGAGTATGTACAAAAGCTGTTAGCCGAGGGCAAAGCCTACAAATGCTACATGAGCAAGGACGAGCTAGATGCTCTGCGCGCCGAGCAAGAAGCGAGAAAAGAGAGGCCCAAATACGACAATCGCTACCGCGAATTTACAGGCACTCCGCCTGCGGGAGTCGAGCCCGTTATCCGTATCAAAGCGCCTCTAAGCGGCGAGATCGTGATCGACGACGGCATCAAAGGCGAGGTTAAATTTAGAGTCGAGGATATCCTAGATGATTTTATCATCGCGCGCTCTGACGGCACGCCTACCTATAACTTCACGGTCGTGATAGATGACGCGCTAATGGGCGTAACCGACGTCATCCGCGGCGACGATCATTTATCAAATACTCCGAAGCAAATCGTACTTTACGATGCGCTTGGTTTTAAGGCGCCGAAATTTTATCACGTCGCGATGATAAACGGCGAGGACGGTAGCAAACTGAGCAAACGCCACGGCGCGACCGACGTGATGGAGTATAAGCGCATGGGTTATCTGCCTGAGGCTCTTTTAAATTTCCTCGTGCGCCTAGGCTGGAGCCACGGAAACGACGAAATTTTCGGTATGGACGATATGCTAAAGTACTTCGATCCGCACGATATAAACAAGAGCTCAAGCACCTATAACGCAAGCAAGCTAGAGTGGCTAAACGCCCACTATATCAAGACGCTGCCGTACGAGAGGCTAGCAAGCGAGATGCTTGAATTTGAGATAGATTTTAAAGCGATGCCAAAGGGCGAGGTGCTGTTAAATTCATTGCGCGAACGTTCAAAAACGCTAGTTGAAATGAGCCAAAGCGCAAGGACGATCATAAACGCTCCAAGCGCATACGACGAGAAAGCCTACGCTAAATTTATCACGCCCGAAAGCAAGGAAAATTTGGCTAAATTTGCCGAAATTTTAGGCGAAAATTTAGACGCCAAGGGCTACGAGGAGATGACGGGTAAATTTTTAGAAGCAAACGGCTTAAAGCTAAAAGACTTAGCTCAGGCGCTTCGCGTTGCGCTAACTGGAAATAGCGTAAGCCCGGGGATATTTGAGGTGCTCGAGGTTTTGGGCGCGGACGAGACGAAAAAACGAATAAAAAATATTTTAAAGGAGAACAAATGACACACGTAACTAACGAAGAGGCGCTCGCGTATCACGAGGGCGGCAAGATAGAGATAAAAGTAAAAACTCCATGCGCGACGGCTAGAGACCTATCTATGGCGTATACGCCGGGCGTCGCGGTACCGTGCAAGCAGATCGAGGCCGACAACGAACTAGCCTACAAATACACCAACAAAGCAAATTTAGTAGCCGTCATCACCGACGGCACGGCCGTGCTAGGCCTAGGCGATATCGGCGCGGTAGCGGGCAAGCCGGTAATGGAAGGCAAAGCGGTTTTGTTTAAAAAATTTGCAAACGTAGATGCCTTTGACATCGAGCTAGACGAGCATGATCCCGATAAGATCGTAGAAATTTGCAAAGCGCTCTCTCCAACTTTCGGCGGTATAAATTTAGAAGATATCCGCGCTCCAAAGTGCTTTGAGATCGAGCGCAAGCTACAAGAAGCAGTCGATATCCCGGTCATGCACGACGATCAGCACGGCACGGCGATGATAACAAGCGCGGGCATAATAAACGCGATGGAAATTTCGGGCAAAGACATCTCTAAAATCAAAATCGTAGTTAGCGGCGCGGGCGCGGCGGGCATCGCATGCGCGAAGATGTACAAGGCTCTGGGCGCAAAACACATCGTGATGGTAGATAGCAAAGGCGTGATCCACAAAGGTCGCACCGATCTAACTCCGGAAAAGCTAGAATTTGCCCTAGAAACCGCAGATAGAACGCTAGCGGACGCGATGAAGGGCGCGGATATGTTCCTAGGCCTATCAAAACCAGGCGTCGTAACTAAAGAAATGGTTGCGTCGATGAACGACGAGCCGATTATTTTCGCGCTTGCTAACCCGACTCCGGAGATCTTCCCAGAAGACGTCGCTAGCGTGCGAAACGACGTGATGATGGGTACCGGCCGCAGCGACTATCCAAACCAAGTAAATAACGTTCTTGGCTTTCCGTTTATATTTCGCGGAGCGCTAGACGTCAGGGCTAAAAAAATCACCGAAAATATGAAAATGGCTGCGGCGCGCGCGCTTGCAAATTTGGCTAAAGAGCCCGTGCCTGCGGAGGTTTGCGAGGCGTTTGGCGTAAAAGAGCTAAAATTCGGCAAAGACTACATCATACCAAAACCGTTTGACAAACGCGTCCTAACAGCGGTAGCTCCTGCGGTAGCGCAGGCTGCGGTCGACGACGGCGTAGCTAGGGTGAAGGATTTTGATGTAAAAGCCTACGCAGAAAAGCTAGCAAAGGGTCTGTAAATGAAAAACGTCAGGCTCATCTCTCACCCGCTCATCGAGCACAAACTAGCGATTTTAAGGGATAAAAACACCGAGCCGTTTCAGTTTAGGATGCTCGTGGACGAGATCAGCCACCTGATGATATTTGAGGCGACTAGGGATCTGGCGCTGCGCGACGTGAGCGTGCAGACCCCGGTCGCCCAGGCCCAAGCCAAAAAGCTCGCGACAAAGGTGATGATTTGCCCGATTTTGCGAGCGGCGCTGGGCATGCTTGATAGCGTATTTACGATTATTCCAGACGCTAGCGTGGGCTTTTTGGGCTTTCAGCGAAACGAAAAGACCGCGGAGGCGGAGTTTTTCTACGCTAAACTGCCTCGCGACGCTAAAAATCGCCTAGCCATCATCATCGACCCGATGTTTGCTACCGGCGGTACGGCTATCGACGCGGTTAAATTTTTACGCGAAAACGGCATAAAGCAGATCAAATTTATCTCCATCATCGCCGCTCCAGAAGGGCTAAAGCGCTTTAGCGAAGTTTACCCGGACGTCGAGGTCTATACGGCTGCGATCGACGAGCGACTAAATGAGAAAAACTACATCGTACCGGGTCTTGGCGACGCGGGCGATAGGGTGTTTAATACGCTTTAAATTTGACGAACTCGGACGGCAAATTTAGCTTTTTGCCGTAAATTTAGCCGAATTTGACTGCGATCTATGCGGTTAGATTCGGCTTTTGTCTAGTCAAATTTGACGCAAATTTACTCTAGTCTTTACGGCGCTAAGTTATTAAATTTGGATTTTGTCCGCACAAATTTGACGGCAAATTTAACCCCGAAGCAAGCGCTTCAAATTTATTCCAAAAGGCATTTTTTGAACAAACAACTCATTAGAAACATCATCTTACCGCTGGCCGTTTTGCTGCTCGCGGCGCTGTTTAAATTTATCATCCCGGATAACTCGGCCGCCCCGAAACAAAATCAGCCGCAAAGCGAATTTAGAGGAAACGGCGCAAACAAAAACGTAGCCGCCGTACCGACCGCAAACATCGTAAAAGACGGCATCTACACCTCAAAAGACGAGGTTGCGGCGTATATTTATAGATTCGGCGAGTTGCCGCGAAACTTTATCACCAAAAAAGATGCGATCGCGCTCGGATGGGACGCTAAAAGCGGCAATCTATGGCAAGTCACGGATAAAAAAAGCATCGGCGGCGACCGCTTTTCAAATAGAGAAAAAAAGCTGCCCAATGCCGACGGGCGCAAGTGGTTTGAGTGCGATATCGGATACCGCGGAGGGCGACGCGGAGCCGAGCGTATAGTGTTTTCTAGCGACGGGCTGATCTACTACACGCCCGATCATTATGAGAACTTTTATCTACTTTATGAGCGGAGACAGCAGTGAAAACCATAACTCTAAACGGCGCAAAAATGCGCGAGGAAACGGCGGCCTTTGAGTATCTAGCGCGAAAATTCGGCCTTGATCCGGATGTGAAAAACCTCGACGCGCTTTACGACGCTCTGGGTGAGATAAACGAAGCAACGCAGATAAATCTAAAAAACCGCGCCGCTCTTAGTGCGCTAGGGGGCTACGCGGACGATCTAATCGCCGTTTTTACCGACCTTGCGGAGGAAAACGAGCGCGTAAAATTTGATATTTTATCTTGATTTGGTTGCTACTCGTGATATGCGGTAAAATTTAAATTTTTACCGATACCGGATGTGTGGCAAATTTACTCGCATTTTTATATAAATAGTCGATAAAATTTGATTCCAAACTCGTTTTTGTCTCTTAAGTAAAATCACCAGAAATTAAGCCGAATTTTATCGTCCAAAATTCGGCTTCAAATCCAAAAATTAGAGCTAAATTTTGATAACTAACGCGACCTTAAAAGCTATATCTGACGCCACCGCACACATTGCCTGATCCGTTTGATGAGGAGATATTTTACCGCAAACGGCTGCGTGGATCTTATGCTCGGATACTCTGCTGAGCCGACCCGCAGCCAATACCAAACCATTACGCGGTGCGATAAAAATAGCCAAAGAGAGAAAACCGTCGCCTAATGCTGATAAAATCATCTAGCTCCGAGCTTCGTCGCACCTTGTGTGCGCTGCATACAGAAAGCTCTTTAGGCAGGCGCGCAAATGACCATGAGCAAAAAAGCGTGACAAAGTGCAGAGAGAGCCAAAAAGCGAGGCTAAATTTAAAAATGCGCCTTGGTTTAGACAAAAAGTTGCTAATTTTTATAGACCAAAATAGAAAGCCGGCGCTGTTTGCGTCGAGCAACAAGCAAAGTGCAAGGGCTTTTTGGGAGCGAAATTTACACTTGGTAACCCAAGCCCGCATAGCATCGTAGCGTAGCGAATTTTAAAATATATATCCGACGAATTCGATTTTAAATTTACGTTATTTTCAACCACGAAAAAACTTATCCGCATTACTCGCCTAAAATCCAAAATACATTTCAAAAATCGACCATTTATGTAAATTTGAATATCGCAAGCAAAGACGCAAGATTTGCGGTTTAAATGCGCAAATTTAAAAGATACTACCGCAAGCACGGCAAACAAAACTTACGGACAAGTTTTAAAATAACGCAAAAGACAAATGCCGCGGCTACTAATCAAATCACTCGTCAAAAAGCTTTGAGTAAAATTTTATCGCCATAGTGATAAATTTAAAGTTAGATAGCCTTGCTTGCAGCCGCTTAAAGCTGCAAAACAAGGCAACCCTCGCCGCAAATTTATCGGCGAGAGAGGTAGTTGGTATCGTAGTTGTTGTCGATGAAGTCTTGGTTTTCCATCATCGCGATGTGAAAATCGCGCGTGGTCTTGATGCCGCCGATGATGAGCTGCTCGAGCGTGACCTTCATCTTGTGGATGGCTCTGTTTCTATCGGTATCCCAGACGATGAGCTTGCCGATCATGCTGTCGTAGTACGGCGGGATCGAGTAGTCCTGATAGATGTGGCTATCCATGCGCACGTTTCGGCCGCCTGGGCAGACGTACTTTGTGATCTTGCCGGGGCACGGAGTAAAGGTGTTTGGATCCTCGGCTGTAATCCTGCATTCGATCGCATGACCTTTTAGCTCGATGCTCTTTTGTGACGGCAGCTTTTCGCCCTCAGCCACTTTTATCATTAGCTCGATGATGTCAAGACCGCTTACCATTTCGCTCACTGTGTGCTCGACTTGAAGCCTTGTGTTCATCTCGATGAAGTAAAAGTCTAAATTTTTATCAACCAAAAACTCAAACGTACCAGCTCCCTCGTAGCCGATCGCTTTTGCTGCTTTTATGGCAGTTTCGTGCAGCCTCTCTCTTGTTTTTTCATCAAGCAAGATAGCTGGGCTCTCTTCGATAAGCTTTTGATGGCGGCGCTGCATAGAGCAGTCTCTTTCACCTATATGAAGCACGTTGCCATGACTGTCGCCGATGATTTGAACCTCGATGTGGCGTGGGTTTAAGATATATTTTTCCATATACATTGTGCCATCACCAAATGCACTCATCGCCTCGCTCTCAGCCGACCAAAATGCTTTTTCTAAATCAGCCTCTTTTTCAACCACGCGCATACCACGTCCGCCGCCACCTGCAGCAGCTTTTAGTATGACAGGATAGCCGATCTTTTTAGCTAGCTCTTTTGCTGCTTTTGTGTCAGCCACTGCGCCGTCTGAGCCAGGGATGACTGGCACACCAGCTCTTTGCATGACCTGTTTTGCCTTACTTTTATCACTCATCAAAGCCATCGCGGCTACGCTAGGTCCGATAAATTTTAGCTTGTGATGCGAGCAAATTTCGACGAAATTTTGATTTTCGCTTAAAAATCCGTAGCCCGGAAATATCGCGTCGGCTTCGCTGATTTCGGCCGCGCTGATGATAGCGGCGATATTTAGGTAGCTGTCGCTTGAGCGCTCCTTGCCGATACAGATCGCAACGTCGGCGTATTTGACGTAGAGCGCGTCTTTATCGGCCGTGGAATAGACCACGACGGCTTCTTTGCCCATTTCCTTTATCGTTCGCAAGGCTCGCAGCGCGATTTCGCCGCGATTTGCGATTAAAATTCTTTTTATTTCCATCAAATTTTCTCCACGCCAAATAACGGCAATCCAAACTCGACCGGCTGACCGTCAGAGACTAGCATCTCAGTGATCTGGCAGTCAAATTCAGCCTCGATCTCGTTCATGATCTTCATAGCTTCGATAATGCCCACTACATCGCCTTTTCTCACTCTTTGGCCTGCTTTTACAAATGGTGCAGCGCCTGGGCTTGGAGCAGCGTAGAAAGTACCGACCATAGGCGATTTTATGCTGTCTTTTGGAGAATTAGCAGGAGCTTTGACCTCTGAGCTTACCACAACATTTACTGGAGTCGGAGTCGGAGCTGGAGCTTGGACGACGGGCTTTGGCAGCTCGCAGCAGTCGGCGAATTTTTCAAGCTCGACCTCAAAATCCCCGCTTTTTATCTTTATGCGGTTCATGTCCATCTCGTTAAAAAACTCGATCAGCTCTTTTATGTCTTCTTTTTTCATAGAAATTTCTCCTAAATAGTTAAAGTTCAAAACTTCTTATTGTAGCAAAAAAATAATGAATTTATACTCGTAAAGCCGTATTTTATTTTTACGATCGGGGTAAATTTAGGCATTCGCCGCTTTAAACGTTTAAAATGGCAAATTTACGACGCTAGTCTATTTTTTAGCTCGCTCGAGAAAATTTATAAATCCAAAAAGCACCAAGCTAAGCACGACCAAAATCACGCTCAAAATGAGCGCGTGGCCGTTTTCGCCGTCGTAAACCGCGTTATAAATCGCTAGCGAAACGGTGTCGGTTTTGCCTACGATATTTCCGCCTAGCATCAGCGTGATACCGACCTCGCCAAGGCCGCGAGCCAGAGCCAAAACGAGCGCCGAAATGACGCTTTTAAAGACGTTTGGAATAAGGATAAAAACGGCGATCTCAAAGCGATTTTTGCCTAGGCTTTGACCCGCTTCGATTAGGCTTTTGGGAAGGCTTTCAAGCGCACTTTGGACAGGCTTTACAAACAGCGGCAAGCCCGCTAAAAACGAAGCGATAACAAGTGCTGAAAAGCTAAAAACGATCTGTAAATTTAACGCCTTGCCGATCACGCCGTTTCGCCCCAAGATATAAAGCAGCAAAAATCCCGTAGCGATTGGCGGAAAAATGAGCGGAAACATCACGACCGCTTCTAAGACAGCCTTAAATTTGCCGCGGTAAAACGCCAAAAAATAAGCCGCGCCAAGCCCCAAAAATAGAAGCAGCACAAAGGTTACGGCTAGCGTTTTGGCGCTTAAAAGCAGCGGGTGAATAAGCCAGGCGAGTTCGTGCAAATTTTTCCTTTTTTCGTTAAATTTTGCTTTTCGTTTGAGTTAAATTTAGCGAGCAAATTTTAGCGTTTAAATCAAATTTGACGCAAATTTTACGTCAAATTTGAAGGTAATTCGGCCGAGTCAAAAGCCGGCGATTTAAATTACTTTAGCCCGTATTTAGCGAAAATTTCCTTCGAGCGAGGGGTTTTTATCTCGTCTATAAATTTAGCGCACGCCTCGTTACCTTCGCACGCAGCAAGCTTTGCCGCCGAGATAAAAACGGGGCTATAAAGCGCCTCGTCGATGTAAATCACGCTGCCAAACTCGCCCTCTCTAGCCACCGCTTCGGTCGAGTTGATAAAACCCGCGTCCACTTCGCCATTCGTGACGTAGGCGACCACTTGCGGTACGCCCGCGACCGGTAGCATCTTAGGCGCTAGATCGGCCTCTAGTCCCGAGTTTTTCAAAAACTCCGTCGTCCTAACGCCATAGATCGCTTTTTTAGAGTCCGGCATCGCGATTTTAGCGAGATTTTTTAGCTCAGATACGTCTTTTATCTGCTTGCCTTTTGGCGTAACTAGCACCAAAGCGCCCTTGCCGATGCGCTCATAGCCTTTTATGTCCAGATCCGTTTTCATTAAAAATGCCTCGTCGCCAACTATCGCCGCCATCTTGCCCTCTTTTGCTTGGATAGTGATTTGGCCTAAATTTGCAAACGCGCCTTCGATCTGCACGCCGTCTTTTTTGAGATTTTCTATCACTTCAGTGACCGGTTTTTTGTATCCGCCGCCGGCACCCACGAGCAAATTTTCGCCACCAAAGGCAACCGCGGCCGCAACAGAAATAAGTAGTAATTTTTTCATAAAATTCTCCTTTGTAATAAAATTTAGTAATTTTATGAAATATATCATTATACATTGATAAATTTTGCTATTTTCGGAGCTTTTTTAAAAAAGTATAAATAAAAATATTTTATATCGGCTCTAGTCCGTTTTTGGTTAGACGGTACATCGCGCTTGCTACATCGCTTATAAATTCCTTGTCGTGAGATACGATTATCTGTGTGACGTCGAGGGATTTTAAGATAGCGGCTATCCTTGCTTGCATCTGCGCATCAAGCGCGGTCGTAGGCTCGTCAAGTAGTAAAATTTTAGGCTTAGCCACCAGTATCCCAGCTAGCGCGACGAGCTTTTTCTCGCCTCCCGAGAGATTAAAAACGATCTCGTCTTTTAGATGCCAAATTTCAAGCTCGCGTAAAATTTCCTCTGTTTTTGCGCTAGAACCGTCCTCGTCCTCACCGCGGCTAAGTAGCGAAAACATCACGTCATCAAGTACGCTAGGGCAGATGAAGCAATCGTTGCTTTCTTGAAAAAGATAGCCCACGTCGTGGCGAAACGGCTTGTACTCGTCTAAATTTGAAATTTTATGATGAAAAAGCTCGATATAGCCCAAAGAGGGCGATTTAAGCCCCGCCATTATCTCAAGCAAGGTGCTTTTACCGCAGCCGTTTGGGCCTATGAGGGCGATTTTATCCTTGTGCGTCGCGTTTAAATTTAGATTTTCAAATAGCGTTCTTTCGCCTATTTTAGCGCAGACGTTTTTTAGGCTTATCGTGCAGCTCATATCGTGACTCCTAAACTAAAAATATAACAACACGCCGTTAAGGCGATTATCGCGGCGTCCTTCGCGCCTATTTTGAGGCTTTTATCCCCGAAAAGCTTGCCGTCAAATCCCCTGCAAACAAAGGTTTTTTCAAGAACGCTCGCCTTATAAAACGCCTCTAAAAAAAGCATAGCGACTAAATTTGCGTAAATTTTGTAGGTAAAAAGCGAGGCTTTAGGCTCAAATCCCCGAACTTTTAGAGTCTTTTTTAGCCTCGCAAATATCGTTTTAAGATCGGCCGTAAATTTGGCGCTAAAATAAAAAATCGCCGTCAGCTTGTCGCCCAAATTTAGCGACGAAACGGCAAGCGCGATACTAAAATAATCGCTCCTATAAAAAGCCAGCCGCCCAAAAAGTATGATCAAATTCGACCTTATAAATATCAGCTTTGCAAGCGCGTACTCTCCGTAAAGAACGAGGCTTAAGACGACTAAGATTATAAAAATATTTAGTTTTAAAACGGATTTTAAAATTTCAAAAAGATTTTTAAAATTTAAAATCGCCAAAAAAAGCACGGGCGCGATGAAAACGGCATCCGTAGCGCTTGAAAGCGAGACTTTGAAGCTAAAAAAAGTAAAGCAAACGAGCAAAACGGATAGGTTCATTTGCCTCTTTTTACCAGATAAATTCCGCCGAAAAACAGCCCGATTCCCAAAAACGCAAGGATAAATTTAAGCGCATAAGCCCCAAAATCCTCCTCGCTTTCGTCAAATTTAACATTTGAGGCATCGCTTGATGCGTTACTTTCGGCGCTTTTTAGCTCGTCTTTGTTTGCAGTAAATTTGATCCTTTTTTCGTGCGCTAGTCCGCCGTCGATCAGGATCTCAAATTCATCAGCAGGGATTTTAGCTCTAGCAAAGCCGTTTTCATCTGTTTGCGCGCCTCCTATCTGGGCGCCGTCTTTTATAAAAGATACTGGGCAGTTTTTACAAGGAGAATTTCCATAAAAATAGCTTTTTATCTCGATAAATTCGCCATCTTGCTTTGCAAAGCCTTTTAGGGAGTGCGCGTTTAGGATGCTTGCAAAAAGCATAATCAAAAATATTTTTAGCAAATCAAAAGATCCTTTTTAACTCTATAAATAAAAGAAAGCGCAAAAAGCGAGATAATCCCCTCAAGCGCCATAAGGGCTAAATTTGAAGTAAAAACAAGCGCGGCCACGGGCGCAAACTCTTTGCCATTTAAAACAAGCGTCAAGGAGAGCAAAACCGAAGAGCAAAGTATAGGCAAAAACCCTATCAAAAACCAGAAAAACGATCTATATCGCTTAAAAGATAGCTTTAAAAGATATGGGCTAAGAAGCGCCGGAGAAGCGATAATGAGCAAATTTACGCCAAGCGCACTCAGTCCGCCGTAACCAAAAAGCAAGGCCTGAAAAAACAGCGCGATAAAAATAGCCAAAACGGCATTTGCGCCCAAAAACGCCCCCGCAAGGCCGCTTAGCACGAGATGTATCGACGTGACGCCGATGGGCACGTGGATAAAGGACGCCATAAAAAACATCGCGCTGACGGCCGCTACCTTGGGTATCTCGCTCGTTTTTAGCTTGTAAATCAAGCTTGAGACCAAAACGACGCAAACGGCCGAGCAAGGCACGATGATTTCGGGTTTTAAAACGCCTTCGCTGATGTGCATTTATTTATACTCTTTAGTTTGCACCCAGATAACGGCTCCAAGCTCCACTGGATACTCTTTGCCCTCGTGTTTTATCTTTTGATCGTCGTCTATCAGCGCGGCAAATCCCCACCAGCCCTCAAGCGGCATCGCAAAGCTAAATTCGCCCTGCTCGTTAGTGTTTACGACCTGCGTTACGTGCGCATCGGACGGAGCTTTTAACCCTTTAGCGTTATAGTACTCTACCTCAACGGTTACGTTTTTAGCGGGTTTTCCTTTATAATAAACCACACCTGAGAACAAATTTCCCTTATAAAGCCCATACGGACGCGTTAGCGGCACTATCTCGGCTTTTAGTCCAGCCGGTTTATCCCAGCCTTCGCCGTAGCCGTAGGCGTCGACGACGGTTTTTGTTATATGCCTTATAAATTTATCCTCTGCAGGCTCGAAATAGGGCTTTGGATCCATATAAAACTGATAAATGCCGGGCTCTTTTACGTCGTAGCTAGCCGTAAAGTAGCTAAATTTATCCTCTTTAAGCTCTTTTAGATCTTTTATCGCCTCTTTTTTACCGTTTACGAAAACGCCCGCCTCGTTTGGAAGGACCAGGTTCATCATATCGCCCTCAAAAGGATGGGTAAATTTGTAAGTAATCTGCAAATTTGCCTCTTTCTCGTCATCTACGGTCGAATTTGACGGCACGACCATACCAAAATGCGCATAAGCGCTAACGCCCAAAAGCATAAGCGCCAAAGACTTGATTTTCATTTTTGCTCCTTTTGAAGGTATTTTGTTAAATGAAATTGTACCCCCGTAAAGCTTATTATTTATTAAATTTTTTAGATAAATCATATTTAAAGTATAAGAAAAAGATTTAGGTATTATTTATAACTGCACAAAATAATAAACCGAGTTTTTCAAATTTAACCTTAGCGATCATACTTCATGCTATGAAATTTAATGCCAAACAAGGAGCAATAAGTTACAATAAAACCGCGTTCTTGTTTGTAGCATTTCAACTAAAATCCACTTAACTTATCTTGAGCCATAATTAATAACAATCTAAGCCCAAAAAAGACAAAATACAATTTAAATATTTTATATATAAAGGAGTAGAGATGAAAAGAGTTTTTGTTTTACTCGTCGTTTTATTTTCCGTTGGATTTTCCGAAAATCTTACGAAGCTAGGAGCAGAAGCTTATAATCAGGGCGACTACCAAAAAGCAGCCCAGTTATGGCAGAAGGCTTGTGATGAGGAAAATGCTTTGGGTTGCGGCGGTTTAGGAGCTTTATATGCAGAAGGCAAAGGGGTAAGGCAAGATTATCAAAAGGCAGCCCAGCTATGGCAGAAGGCTTGCGACGGCGGAGAGGCTTTGGGTTGTAACGGCTTAGGAGAGTTGTATAGAGATGGTAAAGGAGTAGGACAGGACTACCAAAAGGCAGCTCAGTTTTATCAAAAAGCTTGTGATGGGGGAATTGCCGAGGGTTGCAATGATTTAGGATTTTTATATGCAAACGGCCAGGGCGTAAAAGAGGATTATCAAAAGGCAGTCCAGTTATGGCAGAAGGCTTGTGACGAGGAAAATGCTTTGAGTTGCGGCGGTTTAGGAGCTTTATATGCAGAAGGCAAAGGGGTAAGGCAAGATTATCAAAAAGCAGCCCAGTTGTTTCAAAAAGCTTGTGATGGGGGAGAGGCTTTGGGCTGCAACAGTTTAGGAATTTTATACAAATATGGTCAAGGCGTAAGACAGAATTTTTCTACTGCAAAAGAGTACTACGGCAAAGCCTGCGATCTAGGACTTCAGTTGGGTTGTGATAGCTATAGAGAGCTAAATGAAAAAGGCTACTAACATTACCCATCCGGCCGTTCCGCGGTCGGTTTCTTGCCTGTTAACGGGAACGCTAATCACGATTTCTCTTGCTTTACCAAACTGCATTTGTAGTTTTTTAAGGCGCAATTACTAAAATATCGAAGTAGACGTTAAGAGATCTTACAAGTAGCGGCGCAAGTCGTATCTATCCGCTTAATTTTCTAAGCCGCATTTTCGAGACGAATTTCTATCTCCAAAATGCGGCAAATTTACAAAGTCAAATTTAAACCCGTAGCGAGCTAGGTAAATTTAGCTCGCTCTAGGCAAATTTAAGCTTTTAATCCAAAAGATTAAAACGCCCAACTAAATTTGGCGTTTACGCCGTTTGATTTTACGTTGCTGTCGTATGCTCCAACATAGCTAAGGCCGACTCTAAAATTTCTGGTAAATGCAGCCTCGATACCAAGCTCGGTAGTGGCTAGATCTTTTAGCTTTTCACCCTCTAGTTTAGTTGCGCCAAGGCCTGTAACGTTCATATGAGCGCTCGGAGTTTTGTCGCCGAGGAAGCGGTTGTATGCTATATCGGCTTTTGCGATTAAGCCTACGCCGTCCATGGTAAATGCTATACTAGGTTTTATGCCTACGCTTGCTACTTGCAAGTCTCTATCCTCGTTTTTAACCTGCACTAAAGAATTTGCTACGTCGTCGTTTTTAGAATGGATATAGGTTAGCCCCGCATAAGGCTCTAAACTAAAGCCGTTTTCATAGCTTAGTCCCGTATAGGCGATCTGGGCAAATGCGCTGATAGCTGACGCATCGGCGTCTTTATACTCATAGGCCAAAGGAGCGTATGAGTTAACGACTCTTTTTTCTTGATCAAATTTTGAGTAGATAGCGCCTAGGCTGATTTTGATAGGATCAAGTCCTATGTCGCCGTATATACCGGCATGCGCGTCTTTGCTTTTTACCGCTTTGCTATCACCTAGCTTGTGGTTTGTTTTGCCAAGCCCTACGAATACGCCCGCTTTTGAGCTATCTCCCACTAGAAAATCGACGCCTACTAAATTCGTAAATGCATTCGTGCCTAGTCTGCCGCCGGCGCTATTATCAGAAGTCACCCTGCTTGCGCTGCTAAGCAACCAAAGCTCGACTCCCGTGTCGATATCGGCTCTTTTAGCTCCGTTTTTGTTTTTAACCGAATTTGCGAGCATAAACGAGTCTATAGCGGAGTTATTTTGCGCTTTAAAGTCTAGATCGTTTGAAAAAGCGCCAAAGTATGCCGCCGCCGTGTTACGATCCGCTCCGAGCATAGACGAATAAATAGCGCTACTAGGATTTGCCTCGACCAATCTAGCAAACGACTTCTCGGCGCTAGTAGAGGCTACCTCCTCCATGCTTTTGCCTTTTTGCAAAGAAAGAGCCAAATTTGAGCCGCTAACAGTTTCTTTAGCGGTTTTAAAGAACGCATAGCTATCCTCGACCTTAGCTAAATTTACGCCCGCGAAGTTTCCGCTTGCGTTTATGGTTTTCTTTAGAGTCGGATTTGCCGCCAAATTTGCAAGCTCGGCGTTTGATAGCAATGCAGCCTTTAATAAAGAGCCCTCTTTAAAGGTTAAATTTAGATTATGAGCGCCGTCGTTAACCACAAATGCGCCGCCCGCGTTTATAACGGCATTAACTTGCGTAGCGTCGCTTGCCTTGGTCGTGCTCACGAAACCGCCCGCGCTTGGAGTTTGGTAAGTAAGAGCGTTTAAAACTTCAAATTCGCCGCCGTTATGGACGTTTATGCTTCTTGAAGAAGAGATTGATTGATTTAGAGCCGAGATTTTACCGCCGTATATATTTACCGCTCCAGTAAAGCTATTATCTCCAGCAAGAGTCAAAGCGCCGTCTCCTCTTTTAGTTAGCGAGCCTTCATAGCCCTCCGCCACTCTTGCAGCTCTAGCCTGCTCTCTTGCGGTTTCAAAGGTCATCTCGGCTTTTTCTTCCGCGCTCAAATTTGACTTAGCGTTGAGAGCCGCTTTTCTAGCCGCCCAAGCCGCAGCATCGCTATCATCCTCGGTTTTTCTAAATTTGATAGCGACGTCTGAGATGTTATTTGTCCAGATATCGTTTTGATTCATCGTAATGTCGAAGTTTCCTAAGAACTGCCCAGGACCAAACATCGCTTTACCAAGGTCAAGTATACCCCAGCCCCAGACGTTACTAGGTACGCCCTCGCCGTCGCTACCCCAACGCTCTAGCATGCCGCCTGCACCGTGACCGGCCCTTAGCGTCCTTTGTCTAGCCGTAGTCAGCATCGTTTCTCTAATCTGAGGCATGCTCATATACGGATAGCGCTGCATTATGACTCCCAAGGCTCCGCTAACGTGAGGAGCGGCCATAGAAGTACCGCCCGATGATTTATATATAGCCTTGCCGTATGTTGCATTGTCGGTAAGCTCGACGTACGCGGAATAAATCCCCGAGGACGGCGCGGCGATCGTCCACCACTTCGAGTGTCCGGCAAGGTTAAATTCCTGGATATCCGAGGATGCTTTATAGCCTCTTATATACGCGCTAGAGTCGTTAGGATAGCCATCCGCGCCGGTTTGACCCGTGACGTTGATCCAGTAGTCCTCGGCGTCCGGTCTAAAATAAGGCAATGCCGCGCGAGTGAAAGATTCGGCCATTAGGCTTCTATTTCCAGCCGTAAATACCTGGATAACCCCTCTTTTTACCGCTACTTCGTAAGCTGCATCTAAAAAGCTTTTTTCACCGCTAGTTACGAACTGATAATAAGCCTTTTTGGCCTCGTTCATATCTTTTAAATTTATATGGTCTTTTGCTGCGGTAGTTTGATTGGCTACCGTCACGTCGTAAAACTCCACGTCGTATTCAGGCACAGCCCTCCAGTCATAAGTAGGCTTATATCCCAGCGCACCCGCAAAAGACGAATTTACGCGCCTATTAGAACCCCAGCTGTTGTTTATCACTTTCGCGCCCGCGTCGGCCAAGGCAGTGTAGCCTTTTAAAAAATAGTTGTAGTCTTGGTTTGGTCCATACGTCATATTATCGTTGCCGCCGGTATTTGCGGAGTATAGTTGTGCGCCAAACGCCACGCCGTGCATACCGCTACCGTCTCTACTAGCCGCCATCGTACCGCCCACGTGGGTGCCGTGAGCGTCGTTTACACCCCTTACCCAACTACCGTCGCCGTTAAAAGCTTCGCCTTTTTTAAACACGCCGTTGTCGTTTTTATTAAAATTTCGCTTGCCATCTTTTACTGGCTGATTTTTATCTATCGGGCCGTTTCCTAGTGCGGCATCGGGGTATCTCATGCCGTTTTTGCTATAGTTACCGATCGTTTTTACTGTATGAATCCTACCGTCTTGAAACTCCGGGTGGCTCAAAAGTACGCCAGAGTCCATGACGCCGATCTTTATTCCGCTACCGTTAAAGCCTAGCGCGTAAGCCGTGGAGGCGTTCATGGAGACTAGTCCCCAGTCTTTTTTATACTCCGCGCTCTCCCAGCTAGAAGTGTTTCCGGAAACGCCGGCCTCGGTGTAAGCATAAGCTCCGCTTGCGGCTAACAGCAAGCAGGTAAGCGCCGAAAGAGGCAAATTTGAGCCCTTGTTACTGCGTAAATTTGCAAATTTACGCGACGTGTTTGAATGCATTATTTTCCTTTCATTTAAGAGAATTTAAAATGCATTATTATACTGAGCTTTAATTTAAAGATTAATTATAAAAAATAAGAAGATTTGCTGATAACGTATTCAAATTTGATAAATTTTAGCGCAAAACGGCACTCAAATTTTACGTAAATTTAAATTATGTTATAATCGCTTAAATTTAAAATAAAGGTAAAAAATGGGGCTAAAATCTGACGCCTGGATACGCAAAATGTCGCACGAAAAGGCGATGATAGTGCCGTTTGCCGAGGAGCAGGTCGGACGCGGCGTGGTTAGCTACGGAGTGTCCAGTTACGGCTACGATATCCGCGTGGGCGATGAGTTTAAAATCTTTACGAACATCGGCGGCACCGTGGTCGATCCAAAGAATTTCGACGAAAAAAACGTAGTGGACTTTAAAGGCGACGTGTGCATCGTCCCGCCAAATTCATTCGCTCTAGCGCGCACGATCGAGTATTTTAATATGCCAGATAACGTGCTAGCCATCTGCCTGGGCAAAAGCACCTATGCTCGCTGCGGTATCATCGTAAACGTCACGCCTTTTGAGCCGGGATTTAAGGGGCACATCACGATAGAAATTTCAAACACGACGCCGCTGCCGGCTAAAATTTACGCGAACGAAGGCATCGCGCAGGTGCTGTTTATCGAGGGCGACGAGCCGTGCGAAGTGACGTATGCCGATAAAAAGGGCAAGTATCAGGCGCAAGAAGGCATAACCCTGCCTAGGATTTTGAAATAAAAGCTTGTCTTTTGAGTGCTTTTTCAGTTGCGCTTCGCTCACTGCTTTGCAAGAAGCGGAGCTGGCTAAAATTTAGCTCGGCGGACCACTTGTCCAGCCTACGCTAAATTTTATCTGCGCAACCCCAAAAATCATCTCAAAATACTACGCTCCAATTAAATTTAACGAGCTAGATTTTGAATCAAATTTAAGGCACGGTTTTTGCTCCGGCTGAATAAAATTTAAATAAACGGCGAATCGTTTTAGCTAGGCGAGATAAATTTAAAATTTACGACGTACGGCGAAAACGAGCCGCGAAAGGCAAAAATAAATGTTTAACGGAAAATCCATTCTCATCACCGGCGGCACCGGGTCATTCGGCAAAAAATACACCGAAATTTTACTCTCCAAATTTAAACCTAAAAGGCTAGTCATCTACTCTCGCGACGAGCTAAAACAATACGAGATGGCACAGGTTTTTAAAGACCCCGCCATGCGATTTTTCATCGGCGACGTACGCGACGAAAAGCGCCTGATGACCGCGATGAACGGCATCGACTACGTCATCCATGCAGCAGCTATGAAGCACGTTCCTATCGCGGAATACAACCCGATGGAGTGCATCAAAACCAACATCAATGGCGCCCAAAACGTCATCGACGCGGCGCTAGAGTGCGGCGTGAGCAAGGTCATCGCGCTCTCGACTGATAAGGCGTGCAACCCGGTAAATTTATACGGCGCGACCAAGCTTGCTAGCGATAAATTATTCGTCGCGGCAAACAACATCGCGGGCAGCAAAAAAACTCGTTTTAGCGTCGTTAGATACGGCAACGTCGTGGGCTCGCGCGGCTCGGTCGTGCCGTTGTTTAAAAGGTTGATCGCAGAAGGCGTAAAAGAGCTACCTATCACGCATGCCGATATGACGCGGTTTTGGATCACGTTAGAACAAGGCGTAAATTTCGTACTTAAAAACTTTGAGCGCATGAAGGGCGGCGAAATTTTCATCCCAAAAATCCCTTCGATGACGATGATCGAGCTTGCTCGCTCCATGGCGCCACATCTTGGCGTAAAGATAATCGGCATCCGTCCGGGCGAAAAGATGCACGAGGTCATGGTCGGCAAGGACGACGCGCACCTAACCTACGAGTTTGACGACCACTACGTAATCAGCCCGTCGATCAAATTTACGAGCAAAGACGACGACTTTAGCATAAACGCGCTAGGCGAAAAAGGGCATCTCGTGGAGGAAAATTTCGAGTACAGCTCGGATAAAAATAAAATTTGGCTAGATAAAGACGGACTCTTGGAGATGATCGAAGCGAGTAAATAAATTTGGCGAAATTTAGAAATTTTAGCGGACAAACTTAAACCAAAATATGAAACTTTAGAAAAGTAAGGCAAAGTATTTTTTGCTTAGACGAGGCAAAATCGAGTGAGACAAGGGAGTTACCATATAGGTAATGACCGCAGGCGAGCGAGATTTTAACGAAGTATAAGCAAAAAAGACGAGCCGTAATAAAGACAAGCCAAAAAAGGACAAAAATGATACCCTACAGCAGACAACAAATCACCGACTCCGACATCGCCGCCGTCGTGAGTGCACTAAAAGACGATATCCTAACGGGCGGCGACAAGGTCGGCGAATTTGAGCAGGCGATCGCAAAATACGTCGGCGTAAAGCACGTCGTAGCGATGAACTCGGCGACGAGCGCACTTCACGTCGCATATCTAGCGCAAGGCGTGCGAGAGGGAGACGAGGTGATAACTACGCCCATCACGTTTGCGGCGACGGCAAATGCAGCGCTAATGGCGGGAGCGGAGGTTAAATTTGCACCCGTTAAATTTGATGGAAATATCGACGAAAACGCGCTTACAAGCCTCATCACGCCTAAAACCAAAGTCATAACCGCAGTTGATTTCGGCGGCAATCCCGTAAATTTAGACGCCATCCTAAAACTAGCCAAACAGCGCGGCATAAAGGTGCTCGACGACGCGTCGCACGCGCTTGGCAGCTCGCAAGGCGGCGTCAAAGTCGGCGCAAAAGCGGACGTTAGCATTTTTAGCTTTCACCCCGTTAAGCCGCTAACGACCTTTGAGGGCGGCGCGTTAGCGACTAACGACGACGAGATCGCGCGCTTAGCACGCCTCTACCGCTCGCACGGCATAGCTAAAAAACGCCTCTGGGATAGTGACCAGACCGTACTTGGCTACAACTACCGCCTGCCAGACGTCGCCTGCGCACTAGGGCTAAATCAGCTAAAAAGGCTAGACGAAACCATTGCGGAGCGCGAGAAAATCGCCAAATTTTACGACGAAAAATTTGAGAAAAATCCGTATTTTAGCACCGTGAGGCTACCTAACGACGTCGTTAGCTCGCGCCACCTCTATCCGATTTTGCTCTTTCGACAGTTTTGGTGCGCCAAAGAGGACATCTTTGCCGCCCTTCACGAGCGCGGTATTGGCGTGCAGGTGCACTACAAGCCGACTTATAAATTTAGCTTTTACCGCGAGCGCTACGGCGATATCTGGGTTCCTAGCGCCGAGGATTTTTACGCGGCCGAGCTTAGCATCCCGTGCCATCAGTGTATGAGCCTAGAGGACGCAAATTTCGTCGCGGACGCGCTTTTTGAGGTTTTAAAGAGCTTTGATACGCCGCAAGGCTGCAGGGTTTAGGCGGTAAATTTGATGAGAGACAACCAAAACCGCGCCCTTTGCGTCATCCCGGCTCGCGGCGGCAGCAAGCGCATACCGCGCAAAAACGTTAAGGATTTTTTAGGCAAACCGCTGATAGCCTACAGCATCGAAGCGGCGCTAAATTCGGGCGTTTTTGAGCGAGTGATCGTTAGCACCGATGACGCCGAGATCGCGGACGTCGCAGTTAAATTTGGCGCGCAAGTTCCGTTTGTGAGAGACGCCGCGCTGAGCGACGACTACGCCACCAGTAGCGACGCCGTAGCGGACGCGGCGAGAAGGCTAGGCGGCGGATACGCTCACGTTTGCTGCCTATACGCGACGGCACCGCTCATCACGGGCGAAATTTTACGCGAGGCTTACGGCAAATTTGAGGAAGCGGAATGCGAGTTTTTATTTTCCGCGACCGAGTTTGACTTCCCGATCCAGCGCGCGATCAGGCTTGGCGAGGACGGCGCAGTGAGTATGTTTTACCCGCAGTTTGCGCTAACTCGCTCGCAGGATTTAGAGCGAGCTTATCACGATGCGGGCGCGTTTTATTTCGGTAGGCGCGAGGCGTGGCTGGATAAAAAACCGATCTTTGCGCCGCATTCAAGGGCGTTTTTACTGCCGCGAAATTTGGTCTGCGACATCGATACGCCCGAGGATTTCGAGTTTGCGCAAAAGCTTTACCGGATAAATTACCGCTGAGGAAAAATGCAAAAAGATTACATAAAAGCCAAAATATCGGTAGCTAGAACGCTCATGCAGATCTTTGCGGTTGCGGGGATCTTGCACATTTTTTATCTGGCGGTTAGCTACCGCGGTTTAAACGAGCTTCAGATTATATTTTTCGCCGCGGCGGGCGCCGTTTACCTCATCGCCGCCGTGTGTTTGACGCTTAGAATTTTAAATTTGGCGGAAAAACTCGATGAATTTTGACAAAATCTCAAACCTAAAAACCCTCATACGCGCCGATAGCGGCTCAAAAATCGGGCACGGACACGTTAGACGCGATCTTATCTTGGCGCAAAATTTTAAAGACATTAGCTTTGCTTGTATCGACCTGCCGGGCAGCCTAGCAGGCGAGATACCCTACCCCGTTTTTACGCTAAAAAGCGCGGATATAAATGAACTAGTAAATTTGATAAAAGAGCATAAATTTGAGCTTTTAGTGATCGATCATTACGGCATTAACGCGGCGGACGAAAAGCTAATCAAAGAGCAAACAAACGTCCAAATTTTAAGCTTTGACGACAACTACAAAGAGCACTTTTGCGACTACTTGCTAAACGTAAATATCTACGCCCAGCCCCAAAAATACGCAAATCTAGCGCCCGCAAACTGCGAGCTGATATTTTCGCCGCTAGTTAGGAGCGAGTTTTATAACGAAGCAAAAATCAAACGCAAGAAAAAATTTAATTACCTCATCGCGCTAGGCGGCACTGACTCGCTAAATTTGACCGCCAAAATCGCCTCAAATTTGCTCGTTAAAAACAAAAAAGTAGCGGCTATCACGACGAGCGCAAACGCAAATTTGGCAAATTTGCAAAATTTGGCGGATAGCGAGCCAAATTTTAGCCTATTTATAAACTCAAACGAGGTCGCGCGACTGATGAACGAGAGCGAAATTTTAGTGATTTCGGCTAGCTCGCTCGTAAATGAAGCGCTGGTTTTGGGTGCTAAATTTAAAGCCGTGCGCGTCGCAGATAATCAAAACGAAATGGCGCAGTGGCTAGCGGCAAACGGGCGCGAGATCTACGAGGCGGACGAGATATGATTGAGCTTATAAATTTCACCGATCTAACGGACGAGCAAATTTTGATGATTTTGCGTTGGCGAAACGACGAGCGAGTCGCAAAATACATGAAAAACAAAAGCGTGAGCGAGCAAGAGCACAGAAACTTTATCTCAAATTTGAAAAACGACGAAACGAAAAGGTATTTTTTAGTAAAAGAAGATAGCTGCTACATCGGCGTGATAGATTTCGTGGATATAGAAGCGGACTCTTGCGAATTTGGCATTTACACAAATCCCCAGCTAAAAGGCAAAGGCAAAATCCTAATGCAAACCATCGTAGAATACGCCGCCAAAACGCTTAAAGTCGCCGAGCTAAAATCGTGCGCCTACAACGAAAACGAAAAAGCGATCGCGCTATACCGCAAATTCGGCTTTGAAATTTACGGGCGCGACGAGCAAATGAGCTATATGTCGTTATCTTTGCGCAAACTTGATATAATGGTTAAAAGTTAGGAAAATTTATGAAAATAGCAAATTTTGACACGGACAAAAAGGTATTTATCATCGCCGAACTCTCGGCAAATCACTCCGGCAGCCTACAAACGGCGCTTGACACGATAAAAGCCGCCAAGCGAGCGGGCGCGGATGCTATAAAGCTGCAAACATACACTCCTTATAGCCTCACGCTAGATTCGCGCGGCGAGGACTTTATGATAAAAGGCGGACTGTGGGACGGGGCAAATTTATACGAGCTCTACAAGCAAGCCCTGACACCGCGAGAGTGGCACGAGCAGCTTTTTGCCGCAGCAAAGGACGAAGGGCTAGTCTGCTTTTCAAGCCCGTTTTGCAGGGACGATGCCGATTTTTTAGAGAAATTTAACCCGCCCGCTTATAAGATAGCGAGCTTTGAGGTCACGGATTATGATTTCGTGCGGTACGTCGCGCTCAAGGGCAAACCGATCATCATCTCCACCGGCATCGCAACCGAGCAAGAAATCGCCGACGTCGTGCAAATTTGCAAAGATGCGGGAAACGAGCAGATCGCGCTTTTAAAATGCACGTCTAGCTACCCTGCTCCGCTTGATGGGATGAATCTGCTCACGATTGCGGATATGAAGCGCAAATTTGGCGTCGAGGTCGGCTTTTCAGACCACACGCTAGGTATCGTAGCGCCCGTTGTCGCCGTGAGTCTTGGCGCTCGCGTCGTAGAAAAGCACTTTATCCTAGACAAAAGCGTTCGCAGCGTCGATGAGGCTTTTAGCCTGGACGAGCTGGAATTTAGCGAAATGGTAAAAGCCGTGCGAGACGCCGAAGCACTGCTTGGCAAAGTAAACTACGAGCTAGACGACAAAGCCGTGCAAAATCGCCGCTTTTCGCGCTCGCTTTACGCCTGCGCGGATATCAAAGAGGGCGAAATTTTTAGCGAAAAAAACGTAAAAAGCGTGCGCCCGGGATATGGCCTGCACCCTAAATTTTTACCTGAGCTACTAGGTAAAAAAGCAAAAAGAGATATAAAATTTAGCGAGAGAATCACAAAGGAGGATATATAATGGCTAAGAAAAAAGAGGACGAGTACCTAAAACTAAATAGCTTGCAAAAAAAGGGCGCTCGCGAAAATCAAACAAGCGACAAAGGCGATAAAAATATCGATGAAACCGTCACAAATATTGCAAATCCTATTTTCAAAAAAAATCTTCAAGCGCTTTTTCAACAGGACGAAATTTTAGCCGCGCGCCTTTGGGGCATGAAAGAGACCGAAAAATACGACGTTTTTATAGGAAAAGATCCGATAGATATAAATATCATCGACAATAAAACCCTAAAATACGTCTACGAAAGCCCGGCTAAAGATATTCTACGCATCCTAGAGTCGACCGAAAAAGAGTATAAAAGATATCCTATCATGTACTTTTACGGTCTTGGCAACGGTATTTTTTATAAAGCCTTGCTAAAAAACGAAACGCATCAAAAAGTCATAGTCGTAGAGCCCGAGATAGAGATTATTTATATAGCATTAAATTTAATCGACTTATCGGATGAACTGATTAGCGAAAGGCTAGTTTTATTTTTCTCAGAATTTGCGACATACTCGCAGTTTTATTTTGCGGTTTCTAGCCAACTTTTCTCTTCATACGCAAAAACTTATAACCTACACATCCACACGCCGTTTTATGAAAATTTCCATGAAGATATCGTAAGGATAAATAAAGACTTCACCAAGGCTATATCTCAAATGGTCGTCGCTCACGGCAATAGCATAGACGATACTCTAATAGGCATAAAACACCACATAGAGCATATTCCGGAGATGGTTACAAACTATTGCTATACGGATCTGATCAAAAAAAGACACGGACTCATGGATACCGCCATCATCGTATCTACAGGCCCGAGTCTAGATAAACAACTAGAAACTCTTAAAAAATTCGCGCCGTATTTTACCGTTATCAGCCTTGACGCGTCGTATCCTATTTTATTAAAGCACGGTATAAAACCGGACTACGTAACCTCAATCGAGCGCGTAGAGGCTACGTCCAGCTTTTTTAAAAACAAAAACAAAAAAATAGACGAAGATATTTATTTTATAGTAGCGTCGCTAACGCATAAACAAACGGTAGATAATATCTTACCGCGCCGCCTAACTCTTACGATGAGGCCGCAACAAAGCGAAATGGCGTTTAATATGCCAAAATACGGCTATCTCGGCATCGGCCACTCTACGGCAAACCAGGCTTATCAGTTAGCTTACGCTCTCGGGCATAAAAATATTATTTTAATAGGTCAAGATTTAGCCTTTGCCCCAGACGGCAAATCTCACGCCAGCGGGCATGCATTTGCTCAGGCTGATGAATACCTATACGTAGAAGCTTACGGCGGAGAAGGCGAAGTAAGAACGACCTATATATGGGACAAATTTAAAAATCAGTTTGAAAAAGATATAGAGCAGGCTAAAAACGAGCAAATCACGACATATAACTGCACGGAAGGCGGCGCTAGAATACAAGGAAGCATTGAGCGACCGTTTTTGGAAACTGCAGAAGAGCTTAGTAAAGATAAAAAGATCAAAAAGCTACCGCACATAGAAAAAAACAGCGAAAAAACGGCAAACAAAGACCTGCTCAAAGCCTACAAATTTATCGTCAAAAAAGTACAAACTCAAAATAAAGTAAAACAAAGAATAGAAAAAACGTTCCTAGAACTAGTTCCCAAGATCGATAAGATAATGAAGATCAAAGATGAAGGCAAAGTGGACGAAAGCCTATTTGATCCGCTAGTAAAAATTATCGACAAAATAGATAAGCTAAAAAATTACATTAGCGGACAAAATCTAAAAAAATATATAGAAAACGTCTTGCAAATCGCCGTATATCATCAAGAACTAGAACTAGCCAAAATTTCGGTCGCACCCAGCGATACTAAAATGGAAAAAGTAAACAAGCTGCTCGAATGGGCCGAGATGCACAAATACTGGATGTTTTCGGCTGCAGGCGGCATAAATGCAGATATGGAAGTGACCAAAAAAGCGTCCGAAAATTTAGTCAAAGAGCTAAAAAAGCGAGGACTAATAGAAACAAGCGAAATCGGAGAGGTGAAAGAGGAATTTAGGCTAAGCATTTAAATTTCGATTTTTCTTTATTTTTAGCCTTTATTTGGTAAAATCACGCAAATTTAGCTAATCGGACGAAAGATTGTTTTCAAATATTTATACGTATAGGTTTTTTATCGTAAATTCGGTCAAAAACGAGTTTATAACCAAATTTGCAAAAAGCAAGCTGGGCGTAGCGTGGGCAATACTGCATCCGCTAGCCCAAGTGCTCATCTACGCGACCATACTCTCCTCGGTACTCTCAGCCAAGTTGCCCGGCATCGATAGCAAATACGCATACGCAATCTACCTAATGAGCGGGATGCTTTGCTGGATGCTTTTTAGCGAGATTTTTTCGCGCTGCATCGGCATTTTTACCGACAACGCCAACATAATCAAAAAAATGTCTTTTCCAAAAATCGTTCTTCCGGCTACCGTAGTTTTAAGCTCAGTGATAAACAATCTAATTTTATTCGCCGCAATAGCAGTCGTATTTGCTTTTTTGGGACATTTTGCCGGCGCAAATTTGATCTTTTTGCCGATCTTTTCCTTAGTCACGGTGATGCTAGCCGTAGGATTTGGGCTGTTTTTCGGCGTCATAAACGTCTTTATGCGCGACGTAGGCCAGATCATCGCCATCGTATTGCAGTTTTTATTTTGGCTAACGCCAATCGTTTATATGACGAGCATTTTACCGTCAAATTTGCAAGAGCTAATCTACATAAATCCGCTTGTTGGCGTAGTTAGCGGCTATCACGATATTTTGATTTACGACAAGATGCCCGATTTTTCACTTTTGATTTATCCGATTATTATCGGCGCGGCAAGCCTTGGAGCCGCATTTTTCGTTTATAAACGAGCCGAAGAAGAGATGGCGGACGTTTTATGATTTTATCGGTTCAAAATATCTGTAAAACTTACTTGGATTATGAGAGTAACTTTAAGCGATTTGCCTCGTGGTTTAGCAAAAATAAAGAAGAAAAAAACGTAAAAACCGTGCTAAAAGACGTAAGCTTTGACGTGGGAGCCGGCGAAGTAGTCGGGCTAATCGGTCAAAACGGAGCGGGCAAGAGCACTCTTTTAAAAATCATATCGCACACACTAAAGCCCTCAAGCGGCCGCGTAACGAGCAGTGCTAAAATTTCGTCTATTTTGGAGCTGGGCATGGGCTTTCACGGCGATCTAACAGGCAGGCAAAACGCCTACCAGTCCTGCTCTCTCATGGGCTACTCAAAAGAGCAGATCGACGAAATAATAGCCTATATCGAAGACTTTGCCGAGATAGGCGAGTATTTTGATTATCCCGTGCGAATTTACAGTAGCGGCATGCAGATGCGCCTTGCTTTTTCGGTCGTCACGGCAAACCGCCCAGATATACTCATCATCGACGAAGCGCTATCGGTAGGCGACGTGTACTTTCAGCACAAAAGCTTTGACAAGATAAAAGAATTTAAAAGCCTAGGCACTACGCTCATCATCGTTTCGCACGATAGCGGTGCGATAAAATCGATCTGCGACCGAGTAATCTTGCTAGAAAAAGGGCAAATTCTAAAAGACGGAGAGCCTGAAGCCGTACTTGATTATTATAACGCCCTAATCTCAAAAAAACAAGACGTACAAATCTCGCAAGTAGCCCTAGAAAACGGCAAAATCGCAACTATATCGGGCAACAAAAAAGCCTGCATAAAAAACGTGGAAATTTTAGACGCCGCAGGCAAAAAGATACAAAATTTAGAAGTCGGCAAAAAAATCAAACTAAAAGTAACGGTACAAGCAAACGAAAATTTGCCCTCGCTAGTGCTAGGCTATCAGATCAAAAATCGCTTCTCGCAGGTCGTCTACGGCACGAACACTTACCATCTAAAGCAAGCTTTAAAAAATCTCAAAAAAGGCGAGGAGTACGACTTTAGTTTCGAATTTGACGCAAATTTGGGCGTCGGGTCGTTTTCAGTCACATTAGCGCTACACGATAACGACAACCATCTGCAAAACAACTACGAATGGCGCGACAACGCAATCATTTTTAACGTCGTAAATTTTAGCAAGCCCGATTTCGTCGGCCTTGCGTATCTTGAACCGAGTTTAGAAGTAAAGAGAATAAATGGATAAATTTTATAAAAGTTTCGAGGATAAATTTAGGGGAGATAAGAGCGAGATCAAAAAACGCCTGCTTGCTTATGAGCCGTTTTTGCAAATTTTAAAGCAAAATAACGAAAAGCCGGCGGCGGTCGATCTAGGCTGCGGTAGAGGCGAATGGCTTGAAATTTTAAAGCAAAACGGCTTTATTGCGCGCGGTTGCGACGTTAGCGAGGAGATGATAAAAGAGTGCGAGAAAAACGCGCTTGAGGCCAAAAAACAAGGAGCGATAGAGTTTTTAAGCGAGCTAGAAGACTCAAGCCTTGCGCTCGTTAGCGCCTTTCAGCTTGCAGAGCATTTAGAGTTTAGCGAGCTTTGCGAACTAATAAAACAAGCGCGCCGAGTTCTCAAAGACGGCGGTATCTTGCTACTTGAAACGCCAAATCCCGAAAACTTACGCGTCGCTACGCTAACTTTCTACTTAGACGTTACGCACGTAAAGCCTATCCCGCCGATGCTACTTGAGTATCTGTGCGAATTTGAAGGCTTTAGCGATACGTTTATGATGAGGCTGAACTCAAATTTGAGCTTTAGCGAGGATTTGCAAAATCAAAACGTCACGTTAAGAGACGTTTTAAGCAGCGTCGGGCTTGATTACGCGGTTTTGGGACTTAAAAACGGCGACGAAAAAACTCACGAAGCATTTTTAAACGCGGCTAAAAGCGGCTATAGTTTTGAAGAGTTAGCCGATAGATTCGACGTAGCGGCGTTTAAAAACAAAACTCAGATGCTCGAGCTAAAAAACGACGTCTGGAAGGAGTCTTTGGAGACGAAAGAGGCTCTTTGGAAAAGCTCGCTTGAGCTAGATAATTTACGAGCCCAAAACGCACGCCTGCACGAAGATCTAGAAAATTTACTCGGCAAATATCTCGCGCTAAACCACAAAGTCTACGTCCTAGAAAACGAAACTCCCGTTATCAAAAACGATATCGAGCATCTTAAAATTTTCGTCGCCAAATTTAAAAGGGTCGCAAAGCCGCTTATTTGGGTATATAAGTTTTTGAGATTTTGTAAAAATTTAGCTAAAGATAATCTCAAAAAAGCGCTCAAATTCGGTATAAATTTAACCGAAAAGACGGCAAATAACAATCCTAAATTTAAAAAGAATCTCAAGATATTTTTAAATAAATTCCCGGCTCTTAGGGCAAAAATTTTTAGCCTCAAAGGCCAAATAAGAGACGATATATACGTCTCGCAAGAGGGCGTTTTCGAGCCGAACGTTTTTGAACTAAAGCACTCAAAAGAGTACGAGCAAAATTTGGAGCTGAAAAATCTCAAATTTAAAGAAAACTTTAGCGAGCTAACGGTAATCGGCAACATCAGCGGACACTACAGTCTGGCCGCAATAAATAGAAACATCGTATTTAGGCTACTAAACAAAGTAAAAAACGTCTTTGTTATCTGCTATCACGCAAACTATTTTGATAAAATCGAAGACATCGCGATAACCAAAGACGAGTACGAAACGCTAAGAAGCATAGTGCCGGATAAAAACGCACCCGCAATCAGAAGCGACGACAAGGTCGCGATCTACCACCACTACCCGCTAATCGAAGACGTGCGCGAGGGATACGGCTTTGAGATCGCGGTGTTTTTCTGGGAGGAGTCGCGTATCCCGCCTAGGACGATCGAAATTTTAAACTCCAAGTATAAAGGCATTTTAGTTTCGACCTTTTTCATCAAAAAAATTCTCATCGACAACGGTTGCTATACGCCCGTAAAAGTGGCCGATATACCGCTAAAAACGCCGCCTGCGCCAAGCGTTTCGCAAGAAAACAGCGACCAAAAGCGCGAGATAAAGCTCTTTCACATCTCCTCGTGCCTACCTAGAAAGGGTGCCGATGTGCTACTGCGAGCCTTTAACGAAGCTTGCAAAAAAGCTAAATTTGAGCTAAGCCTAACGATAAAAAGCTTCCCTAATCCGCACAACAGCGTAACCGAGCAAATCGAGCTTTTAGTCGATAAAAAGTACCGCGATAAAATCTGCGTGATACTAAACGAAGATCTAACCGCGCTTGACGTGGCAAATCTATACGAGCAGTGCGATATCGTCGTGCTACCGACGCGCGGCGAGGGGCTAAATATGCCGGCAATCGAAGGCGTACACTATAAAAAGCCGGTTATCTCCACCGACTATAGCGGCCAGTGCGAGTTTTTGGATGGCAGCTGCGAGTTTATCGGATACAAATTTGCGCCGGCCGTTACGCATTTTAATCTAAATTATTCATTTTGGGCGGAGCCTAGCGTCAAGGATCTAAGCGAAAAGATCCTCAAAGTAGCCGAGCAAATTTTACAAAACCGCGCGCCAAACATAGAACCAATAAAACAGAAGGTCGATGAAATGATGTTCGGCAAGAAAAATGCGCTAAATTTTATCTCGAGCATCTCGCATCTAAAATCCTTTAAAAATGAGCCAAGCGAGCTAAAAATAGCCTACTTTTCGACATATAACGCCGTTTGCGGTATAGCCGAATACTCAAAATACCTAACGGACGAGCTTGCGCGAGCGGGCGCAGATTTGCAAATTTACACTTGGAGCGAGCAAAAGCGCACCGATGGGTCAAATTTAACCCAAGAAAACGACAATATAAAAGTCTATGAAATAGAGCGCGAAAAACTACTATCGGGGCTTGAGACGGATGCGAATATTATCTGGCTACAACACCATTTTACCTTTTTCGAGATAGATGAAAAGCTAAAATCAGACGTCGCCGCGCTAAAATCGCAGGGCAAAATTTGTTTCATCACGCTTCACAGCACGAAGCAAATCCTAAACTACCCGCACCAAACTCAACAAAACTGGCACGACACGCTTTACGAATTCGACCGAGTTTTCGTCCACAGTATCGACGATCTAAATACGCTTAGGCTGCTTGGACTTATCGACAACGTCACGCTAGTACCACACGGAACGCAAAATTTAACGAGCGCTCAAATCAAATGCAAAGAAGCGGACGGCAAATTTATGGTAGGATTTTTAGGACTGCTATTTGCGCATAAAAACCTACCTGTGCTACTAGAAGCTTTTGCGAAATTCAGTCAAAATATAGACGCAAAACTAGTCATAATCAGTCCGGTCGCAAGCGCGGACGGCGAGGCGGAGCTACAAAGATGCCACAAACTTTGCGAAAAGCTAAATTTGAGCGAAAAAATAGAGTGGCATACGAGCTTTTTACCGATAGAAACTGTAAACGAAAAACTAAGTTGTTGCGATGCGATCGTATTGCCGTACGGACAGACCGACGAGGGTAGTAGTGCAGCAGCCAGAGTCTCTCTAAGTCTTTGTAAAAACGTTATAGTTACGCCGTCAAGAATCTTTAGCGAGATGCAAAATATCACGATAGCGGCAGACGGTTTTAGCGACGAGGATATCCTAGAACAACTCGAAAAAGTAAAAAATAATGAAATAGATGGTAAAATTTATGATAAGCGCATAAAGTGGCTAGAAGAAAACAGCTGGCAAAACATCGCCGGTCTTTATTTAAGAATCTTTAAAGCCATAAATACTGATCATAATTTTATGCGACATTTAAAAAACGGAGAAGAATAATGAAAAAAGCTATAATCACGGGCGTCGGAGGCCAAGACGGCGCGTATCTGGCTAGATATCTGATCGATCTGGGATATGAGATCTATGGCGGTTACAGACGAGCGGTGAGCCCGAATTTTTGGAGATTAAACGAGCTAGGTCTTTTAAATGAGCCGAATTTTCATCTAGTCGAGTTTGAGCTAACCGACCCGTTTAATATCCTAAGCGTCGTCAATAAAATAAGACCCGAGGAAATCTACAACCTAGCCGCCCAAAGTTTCGTAGGCGTTAGTTTTAAAGAGCCTTTCCACACTGCAAACGCTACGGGTATCGGCACGCTAAATATACTAGAGGCAATCAAAACGGTAGATAAAAGTATCAAATTTTACCAAGCTAGCACATCAGAGATGTTCGGCAAAGTCCAAGCCGTCCCGCAAAGCGAAACGACGCCGTTTTATCCGCGTTCACCTTACGGAGTGGCAAAGCTTTATGCACACTTTATCACAGTAAACTATCAAGAAAGCTACGATATTTTCGCCTCAAGCGGCATTTTATTTAACCACGAAAGTCCGCTAAGAGGACTTGAGTTCGTCACGAGAAAAATCACGAATACGGCCGCAAAAATCGCTCTGAAAAAGGCTAAAACTTTAGAACTAGGCAACCTAGACGCAAAGCGCGACTGGGGCTACGCCAAAGAATACGTCGAAGGCATGCACGCGATGCTACAAGCCCCAACTCCGGACACCTTCGTGCTCGCTACCGGCGTAACGACCACTGTCAGGGATTTTGTAAAGCTTAGCTTTGAAGCGCTAGATATCGGAATAAAATTCGAGGGCGAAGGCATAAACGAAGTCGGGCTAAACGATAAGGGCGACGTGATCGTAAAGATAAATCCGGCATTTTTTAGACCCGCGGAGGTCGATCTGCTAATAGGCGACGCCTCAAAAGCTAAGCAAAAGCTCGGTTGGAGCGCAAAGACTGATCTAAAGGGACTTTGCGATATGATGATAAAAGCCGATCTAAGGCGCATCGAGGCGGGATTTGAGTTCTAAGCGCGTTTTTATCACGGGGATTGAGGGCTTTACGGGTCGCTATCTGGAGCGATACCTTTGTGCGCTCGGCTACGAGGTCTCAGGCGGCGCCCTGAGACCTAGCGCGCCTAATCATACGCGCCTTGATCTGCTTGATAAAGACAGCATAAAAGCCGCCTTTGGCGTCAAATTCGACTACATCATCCACCTCGCGGCGGTGTCTTTTGCTATGGCCGACCCTACCGAAATCAAAAATGCAAACGAAATCGGTACCATAAATTTGCTAGAGGCTCTAGGTTCCGTTAAATTTGAAAAGGCGATCTTTGCAAGCTCGGCTAGCGTCTACGGCGGAGGAGATATGCCCATGTGCGAAAACTCTCCGTTAAATCCGCAAAGCGTCTATGCCGAAAGTAAAATTTTCATGGAGGAGCAGATAGCTAAAAGCGGACTTCCTTTTATCATAGCGCGCCCATTTAACTACACAGGTACTGGACAAAGCGAAAATTTCCTCATACCAAAAATAGTGCGGCATTTTAAAGATAAAGCTCATACAATAAAACTCGGAAATTTGACGCCAAAGCGCGAATATAACGACATAAACGACGTCGTGAGAATATACGAGCAACTACTAAAACTCGAAGCTAACGATGAAATTTTTAACATTGGCTCTGGTAAGGCTTATAGTATTGAGGAAATTTTACAAATTTTACATCGCTTAAGCGGGCACGATATCGCCGTACAAAGCGATCCCCGATTTATCAGAGCAAACGACCCCGCCCTACTCGTCTGCGATACTATGAAACTAAAAAGCTGTGGCATAGCTCCTTGCAACGGAGATATAAATAATCTACTATACTCTATGCTTTAGATATTAATATACTTCCTGGCGTCTTTCGCCAAAATCTAGCATTGTTATTATTCTATTTTTTATATACAAAAACTTAAATAGTTCGTATCTTATTAAATCACGGATTTTAATTACTTTTCCCGCAGGTTTTAATTTCCGGTTTTAGACCAAAATCAAGAGCTAGGCGCAAAATGGAAAAATATGTAACTTTAAATTTTATAAACTGGCTTTACAGAAGAAGAGAAGTTCGGCAGGTAAAACCTGCCGAAAAGAAAGGAGAAATCAGAATGCGTTAATAGTAACTTCGCCAGCATTAACTGTTGTGTCAAGGTTGGCAATATTTACGCCCGATAGCTTAACGATAGTGTCGCCTGCGCCAAAGTCAGCATCACCTGTAGCAGCGTTGTATACCAAGTATGTATCGTTTAGATATGAATAAGCATATATCTTGCCTGCTTGGTTATGAGACCCACCAAAGAATCCACCATGTTTAGCCGCAAGAGCAAAGTTATCTTGCGCATTTCCGTTGGCATCTATAGCTACTTTTTCTATAGGAGCCGTACCGCCAGCAAATTTGATCTTATCACCTACATTGATCTTATCTATTGTCACAAGTCTAGTGTGAGACTCGTTGGCACTATCAAAACCTGCGCCTATAACCGAAGTACTAACATCGAAGGTATCATTACCCGAACCGCTCTTAATGGTTATAATTTGGCCTTTTGGATCTGCGCCTGCGCTACCTGGGGCTAGGAAAGTTCCTGTCTTAATGGTATTATTGCCTTCGCCTGCATCGATTGAAATTTTTGCAGCTTTTTGATCACCCGCCAAAGTAATCGTGTCATCTCCATCAGTAGCTTTAATAATCTCAATAACTTTACTTGCCGTGTTTGTGATAGTACCTTTTTCTACATTTTTTAAACCGCTAAAGTCAATCTTTGTTAATTTTTCAGCATTCGTATCGTTAAACGTATATTCGTCGGTGCCAGTACCCATATCGCCCGAGATAGTAGCTGTTTCTAGATCTTTACCTTCGACGCTTTCAGAACCATTAACAAGCGAGAATTTTGTAGCAGCAGTTACAACCAACTTATCAGCCTGAGCAGACGTAGTAACGTTTGCGACGAAATCTTTCGAGTTGATATCTTGCTTCATGGTGATATTAACATCTGTTGAAAGCGGAGTTTGGGTAGAGCCTTTATAGACTACCGTATCTGCCACAATACTATTAAACACATTTGCACCTATGGTTTTACTTAGATCTACCGTTACGCTATCGGCACTTACAGAACCTGTAGCACCAAGATTAACGATACCCTTAGTATTTCCGGCGTCAATGTTTATACTTGTGCTATCTTTTACTTTTATCTTGCCATCTATAACGGCAGCGCTTTTTAGATCTAGGGCTCCAACAACAACATCTTTGAATACGTCTTTTAGCGTAATATTTACATTTTTAACGTGATCGGCATTCATATTTCCTATATTTACGGCACTTGGTGCGTTTTGACCCTTGATGTTGCTTAGGTTGATATTTACATTCTCAGCCTTTATATTAGAAATCAATACTTGACCCGTTACGCCTTTGGCTGTAAAGTTCAAATCGTTCTTAACATCTATATTGTTGGCTATGTCAACATTAAATCTAGAATCGCTAATGTCAAAGGTGGCACCGCTGTTTTTAGATTTGATTTCATCTGCTATTTTAACGTTACCGATTTTATTAGCAACGAAAGTTATCTCGCCACCTACGTCAAATTTATTTACTTCGATATCGTTTGTGACATTTTTAAAGTTGAAATTTGCACCGGCATTTGTCGATTTTTTCGTAGTTACGTCACCGACTTTTAAAGCAGTTACGTGGCTTGAGCCTTGATAGACGGTAACAAGATCATTTACGTTTAGTTTTACGCCGTTTTCAGAATCAGTCGCTCCAAGATTATGAAGCTCAACCAAGCTTGCTACAGGCATATTGGCTAAACCTTTGACATTTATCTCAGATACGTATTGTAGTCCTTTATCCAAGACATCAAGAGCACCCAAGGTAGCTATGTTTAGAGTTTTCACTCTTGCGTCTTCATGGATATCAAAAGTAAATTTCTTAGGATCATTGTTAGTTAAGTTTATCGTCTTCAACTCATGAATATTTCTTAGAGAAAGGCCTGAATTTTCAACCATATTTACATTCACGTTGATTGTAGTAGCCTTTGGCGCCTCAATAACGCTAGCTGCGTTATCAGTAAGGTTACCATTTACAGTTTTAACCGATTTATCCAAATTTACAGTAAGGTTTTTGGACTCAGAAACTCTTACTTTGCCGATTATATCTTGTGGTGTAGTCGCATTATCTATCGCATAGTTAATGGTGTCAACAAATTTGTCGTTTATATGCAACACGCCTTGACCGTTTCCTACGCTAGTAGCTTTCGCATCCACTTTGTCTGTTAAATTTACAGTTTTTATGCTAGAGCTCGTAATAACCAACGTTGCGTCGAGTTGACCGGCCGTTAGACTCTTGACGTCAGTTTGTCCTGTTAAGTCTAGAGCGCTTACAGAATCATTTTTATCAAAGATTTCGATACTATCGACACCCTTTAGTTGGATTTGTTTTAGCGAACTTACTTTTTCTATCTGAAGAGTATCGTTGCCGGCGCCCATATCTATAGAAACAGAGTTAGACTCAAGTTTTCCTATCTTTATCGTGTCATTGCCGTTGCCGCTTTTGATACTAGTGTAGTAAGCAGACTCGGTTAAATCTGCAGTCAAATTTCCAGTAAGAGCAGATGCGTCAAGACTATTTACAAAATCTTTAGTATGAATATCTTTGTCTTTAGTGGATATGGTTAAATCCGCTTCGCCTTTTACCGTGATAAATTTGTTTTCTACATCTTTTATATAGCTAGCCTTTTCTCTAGTTGTTATATTTAATGTTTCAATACCATTAAATTTGACTTTAAGAGAATTTTTATGGCTATCGTTTTCTGTATCAGGAGTAGCTCTACCTACATTATTTAGGGTCAAATTTTGTGAGTCGTTCTTGCCTTTTACTAATTCGGTGTTGTAAGCGATACCAACCTCAGTGGAGTCTTTTTGGTCTATTACGGTTAAGTCAACGATATTAGATAGATTTGTTACCCTAATGCCATTTGTGCCGTGAGTAGAAACAGATTGCAAACCCTCTACTTTGTCCGCATTAAACACCCTTTGAGTGTTTGAAGTATTTGCTAAATTTAACGCTTCTACGTTTTTAACATATCCCGTTGTAAAACCGGTAAAACTATCGTCGATTTTAACGTTTAGCATATCATTACCGGCTCCGCCGTCTATCTTATCTTCAACGCTTAAAGTGTTTCTATCTGCAAATGAGCTAGCGACGGCGCTATATATATCAACACCCGCGCTACCAGTCAACGTTTCTGCACCATTTGTCAAAGTATGCACGGTAGCGCTTGCTAATGCATCTATTTTTGCTTTTTGCTCATCAAAGTTTGTAGCCGTAGTGGTTCTGATAATCTCTTGGAATATAGCGTAATCATAGTTGCCTAGACTATCTGTTTGAATATTTGGTATTTTTTCAGCCATATAAGCAGACAAAGCAGTCTTGTTCTCGAAAATTTTAGCCGCCACCGGATCTGCCGCTTTCGCTAATGCGGATGTAGCTACTTCAAATAATTTAACTAGAGTTTCGCCTCTACTGTGACCTAGTTGTAGGTGAAGAACCCATGAATCGATACCGTTTGGATCTTGGCTGTAATCTTTGCCTAAGATGTTTTTATATATCGTTTCAATGTAGCCTTTATCGGTATCTATCGTATTACCATAGTACGCTAAAGCCGCAGGGGACTCCAGCATTAGCTGGGCTAGCTGTGCTTGAGTTTTATTGGCTCCTGCCGCCACCCATGCGTTAAAGCCTGCACCTTCTGGGGCACGGTTAAATAACGCTACGTAAAGCTGTGCAACTTGTGCTTGTGTTACTGCCATTAAGGACTCCTTTTTAGTGTGTTTCTTGAGTTTTTGGGTATCTTTACAGAATACTATTGCTAATTATAGCATAAAAATATTAGAAAAGAGAAAGTGCGCAAATAAATTTAAAAATTCAAATGTAGAAAAAAGTATAAAAATTTTATTAAAATTAACCTGCGGTTAAAATTAACCGCAGGTTATATCGGACAGAAATCAGCTTATATAGTAAGTACGCCGCTATCCAATGATGGATTCAAATCTTCGATATTGTAGCCTGCTAGTTTTACTAGATTATCGCTAGCCGTAAGAGCCGAATTTCCACCATCAGTATCTTTTACTAAGTATGTATCATTTTTATAAGTAAATGCCCATACTTTATTAGCCACAGTAGCGGCATCGTCTGTTAATACCTTATTTACAGCATCTTTTAGCGTAGCTTCCGCATTTAGATCCGTAGCTGTATATTTAGCCCACTGGCTTACGGTGGCACCCAGCTCGATCTTGTCGCCTTTTTCGATATTGACTAGAGATACATATTTGCTAGCATTTGCGTCAGTTACTGCGGCATTTAACTTAAACGTATCTACGCCTCTACCGCCGTCGATAGTGACTACGTTAGGTTTTTCCGTAGTGCCTGCAACTGTTATCGCACCGACAGTGATCACGTCTTTGCCGTCAGTTGCCACTAGGCTTAGCGATTGCTTATTTGTGGTCAATACGGTCGTTAAATCGATAACGCCGTGTTCGGCACTCTTTAGTCCGCTCAAATTTACAGTTTTTAGATTATTTGAAGCAACTAGATCGAGAGTATATTTATCTTCGCCGTCGCCTAGAGTTCCAGTTACCGTAAATGTTTCGGCTTTTACAGTTGATTTAAACACGAATTCGTCTTGTCCAACAGAGCCGGTTACATCTATCTTTGAGTCTACGTTTATCTTATCTGTTGAAGCTACTTCTAGAGTTACGGCATTGCTAGGCGTTATAGCAGAGCCTTTATAGACGATCTCGCCGCCTTTGATACTTCCTACGACATTAGCCTGTAGAGACTTGCTTAGATCTATCGTTACTTTAGAATCGGCACCGGTATCGATATTGCCTATCGTCACCTTACCTTCCGTTACGCCAGAGGTAATATTTACCGCACTCTTATGAATGTCATAGAAATTTGGGGACTCTTTTATAGTTATAGCACCTACTTTTAACTCTTTTGCTAGTTTATCGGCTGTTACTGTATATGTAGTGCCTTCATTTTGGTCGCCATTGCCAAAAGTACCTACGGTCACGGAATCTTTTACATTAGTAAATTTAAGCGTAGCAGTAGAGTCTATTTGAGTACCGCTGATGTTGCCGATATTAATCTTATCACCCAAATTTTTAAAGTCGCCGTTTAGCGAATTTAGATTTGAGATGTTGCCTATAGTTACGATGTCTTTGATACCGTCTAGTGATAGATTGGCCTCATGAGCTTTACCGTTGGTAGCGGTTGCCATTAGATCAATATCTGCTACTTTAAAAGTTTTTTCTACATTTTTTGCCACGATTTTTATTTCGCTAGCCTTTATACCACCAGTATTACCGATAGTTACGCTATCTTTCATATTTTCGAAATTTAGCAATATTGCAGATTTTTCCTTTGAATTTGTGATATTTCCTAAAGTAAATGCCTTTTTAATATTTCTGTAGTCGCCGTCAAGGGAACTTAAATTAACTATGTTTCCAATGCTTACGCCGCCCTTAACATCAAATATAGCCATTCTTAGGTTATCGGTACTTTGGGTGGCTATAGTATCGGCATCTATGTTGCCCACATTTAAGTCTTTTGCTAAAGTTTTAGCGATTATTACAGTATTACCTGATTTTATATTGCCAATAGTTGCATTGTCTCTAATATCTTCTAAATTTACGTTAAATCTAGCGTTTATTTGAGTATTGGTTATTACGTTACCTACGCTTAGTACGCCGAGCTGTTTAGCGGTCAAATTTATGCCGTGAAGCGAGCTGTTGTGGCCCAAGTTACCCAAAACAACATCAGAGTCAGTTGTATCGTCAGATTTGATAATACCTTGAAGACTGATTTCGGAGATATTTCTCAAATGAGCCTCGTTACTTGTGCTCAAATCTTTTATGTTAAAGCTAGAAGCAGTTTTTACGTTTAATGTGGCTAGTTTATCAAGTGCTTGGAGTGCACTATTTACTCGCAGTTCAAAATCCTTACCCTCATTTACATAGTTAATAGTCTCGAGAGATGCTGTATCGATTAGTCTAAAGCTATCGACGCTATACTTGGTCTCGTCTGCTGATTTTTCTATGTTCATATTTAAAGTCTTTAAACTCGTAGCCTCCAAAGACTGCTCGCCGCCGCCCAAGTCGCTCACATTTGAGTATTTGTCTATGTTCATAGTAAGCTTGGTAGCGCTATTGGCGACTATTTTCTTTGTAGTCGCAAAATTTGGCACGCGGTAAGTACTCAAGTCGCGATCGGTGAAATTTATGGTATCTAAAGTAGCCGTAGTTACGTTTACCCTTGTATTCTCTACATAATCAGTGTCGATGTTTAAAGTAGTAATCGCTGAATTTGTAACATTTACGGTGTTATTATTCTCTACGACCGTTACAGACTTCACGTCTTGGGCATTGGCTAGATCTAGAGTACCGTTGTTGCCTTTTACGAACGTTACGTTTTCTACGTTACTTGAGTTTAATCTTCTAGTTCCGGATAGATCCTCAAACTCTATGCTATCATCGTTAGCGCCACCGTCTATGACTAGATCAGGATTCGCTCCAGCTATACCGTTAAATTTAAATAGATCCTTACCGCTACCGCCTTTTACGCTCTTTAGCTGAGTAGAAGTTTTTAGTTCGGCCGTCAAATTTCCAGTAAAGCCTGAAGCATCTAAGCTCTCCACGTCTGTACCGGTTTTAATGTCTAAATTTACATTTCCTTTCACGGTTATGTTTTTATTATTTACATCTTTGATATAGCTCTCTTGGGTTCTTGTGGTGATGTTTAGATTTTCAATACCGTCAAATTTAACGCCTACGTGATTTTTATAGTAATTGTAAGCAGGATTTGAAACCAAATCGTCAGTTTTATTTCCTACGTTTTCTAATACCAACTCTTGAGAGTCATTTGAGCCGGCAACGGTGCTTGGGTTGTACACTATCGCTATCTCGCCTCTTTTAATATCATTAGCAGACAAGGTTACGATTTTTGCTTCATTTGTTAGTCTTGAAGCATAGTCGCCTATCATAACCACGTTTTGAACATCTTCCATGTTGTTCATATTGAAATATCTAACAGCATTTGAAGTGTTTGTAATTTCAAGATTTTCGATATTTTTAACACTACCGGTAGTTAGGCCTGTAAAGTTCGTATCAAGTGATACTTTTAGCGTATCGTTGCCGCCTTTTCCGTCAAGTTTGTCTGCTGGCTGGAAAGTATTTTTGCCCATAAAGCCGCTTACGACGGTTTCAAAAATATTGTCGCTATTGTTGCCGTTAATATCATCCACGTTTGTAGTGAAATTTACTTTCACTGCATCATCGACTAGTCTTTTTTGCTGAGCTAGGTTATAAGCGTTTGTTTCACTAATGATTTGTTTAAATAGCGTATAATTGTAATTGCCTTCTTCGTCCTTATCTACGTTGCCTATTCTTTGAGAAACGTATTCCGATATAGCTATCTTGTTGTCAAATACTTTAGCAGCTACAGGGTCTGCGGCTCTTGCTATATCAGACTGCGCTACTTCAAATAATTTAACTAGAGTTTCGCCTCTGCTGTGACCTAGTTGTAGGTGAAGAACCCATGAATCGATACCGTTTGGATCTTGGGTGTAATCTTTTCCTAAGACGTTTTTATAGATCATCTCTACAAAGTCTTTATCATTGTCGATAGCACCGTTAAAATATGTTTTTACCGCAGGGGCTTGAAGCATAGTATCGGCAACTTGCGCCATAGTTTTGTTGGCGCCGTCAGCCATCCAGTTTCTAAGGCCTTCTCCTTCTGCCGCACGATTAAATAACGCTACGTAAAGCTGTGCAACTTGTGCTTGTGTTACTGCCATTAAGGACTCCTTTTTAGTGTGTTTCTTGAGTTTTTGGGTATCTTTACAGAATACTATTGCTAATTATAGCATAAAAAAATTAAAAGGAATAAAATTTGTTTAAGTATTTTAAAAAAGTTTTATGAAAGAGCGGTATAAATTTAAAACTATTAAATTAAAAACAGTATACGTTTAATAGAAATTCGGCGGAATTAAACCGCCGAATTTTCAGCTTTTTAGAAATTAGGCATTTGTTACGGTTAGCTCGTTTGCATTTAGGTTTGCGTCAAATACGTCAAAATGCGACAATCCAGCAAGCTTAACTAGATTATCGTCGGCACTTAATTCAGTGCTTGAACCGTCGTTATCACGTACTAGATAAGTTTCGTTGCCGTATGAGAACGCCCAAACTTTATTAGCAGTGTTAGCAGCGGCGCTAGTTAATACCTTATTTGCAGCCGCCAATAAGCTAGCTTCGCTATCCAAATCAGTTGCAGTATATTTTGCAAAAGCAGTAGCGGTGCCCAGGTCTATCTTATCGCCTCTACCGATATCGGAAATGGTTACGTATTTGCTAGCAGTGGCATCTGTTTTTGCTTCAGCTAACTTAAACGTATCTTTACCCGCTCCGCCGCTTATAACGAATTTTTTATCGCTAGTTAGCTCCGCTCCGCTAGCAAATTCTATATAGTCGTCGCCGGCGCCTAGGCTTATATTGATATCGTTTGCTTGAGCCGTGCCAATAGTTACCTTGTCGTTTCCGGCAGCGGTTTCTACGCTCTTTAAGGATTCAGAATTTATCTCTATTTCAGTGGCTGTAGTAGCGCCCTTGATAGTAGTCAGTGAGACATTGTTAGAACCCACGGTTAATTCGGTCTTGCCGCTAGCATTTGTATAGCCGCTTAGATCGATGGTTTTTAGTCCCATTAAGGCATCTGTATCTATCGACAAGTCAGAATTTTGACCGGCGCTCTTCAAGCTAGAAGGATTTGTTACACCGCCTTTTATAGTTAAAGTTTTGACTTGCTCGCTGTAATTGGTCGATGTGATACTTCCCTTGACGTTGGTTAAATTTGCAACGAAATTTACGTCATCCGTATTGGTCGCCCAGCTGATTATATCTATATTGTACTTACTTACGGCATCTCCCGCATAACCCTTGATTGTTACGCTACTATGAGCTCTTACGCTTGTAGTGCCGATTATAGGCGCTGTAACGTTAGCCACGTCCATGGTTACGTTTTTACCGCTTACGCTCGTAAATGATGCGGTCTCTAGATAGGTATTTGTTCCGGTACTTATCATCACGTCGCCATCCGTTGCCGCCACACCGCCTACGGTCAATGATTTTAGATTATTTACGTTCAAATTTACGCTAGTGCCGGTTATAAACCCAAATGTTGCTGTAGCATCATTGTCGTTAGTTCTAACGTCGACATTTACTTTACCGAAATTTTTAACGCCAGTAGATGGATCGTCGGCAGATATGGTGCCAACCACTAATGTTTCTTGACCGCTAAACTTGAGAGTTACGTCTTTAGCGGACGAATTAACATTGCCTACTTTGACCAAAGCATCTTGTATGCTTGTAGTAGTCGTGATATTTACGTCGCCTCTGTGATCCTTATTATTTACGGTGTCTAAAAGCCCTGTGGCGCTTACATTGCCTATAGTTACGGATTTTTGATTTGATACGTTTACGCTTACGTCTTTAGCGCTTGCAGACAGATCTCCGTATGTTAAAACTGCGTCTGTTACGCCGGAAGCGGCACTTGCGCTTACAGCCAACCCTTTAGTCGCTCCGACTATACCTTTGATATTTGTAGTGCTTTGCGCAACGGTAGCTACGGTTTTGATATTAGCAGAACCGCCGACTGCTATGTCGCTACTGCCGGAGCCTAGCTGTAAAACCTTATATCCGCTAGCCGTTACGTCTAGATTGCCGGTCGCTTTTACAACGCCGTTGATTTTCACTTCGCCGTCAGTTAAGTTGGCTTTTGAAGTGTGATTTAGGGTTACGTTTCTACCGATAACATAGCCGTAATCTGCCGTAGAGCCTTTTTGCGTAAAATGCGTAGTCAAATTTACATCACCTGCAGCATTTATAGCAGCTACATTTAATGTTTTTTGTCCATTCGCGTTTATATTTACGTTGTTAACTGTATATGCGTTCGGGCCATCTTTCGAACCGATATTGCCATATACCACGTTGCCGTCTTTCTTGTCTGTAGTATATGTCAAATTTACGTCTCTAGTGGTGTAGATATAATCGCCTTGGGCTACTGTTAAATCCTTCAATCCTTCAGCATTTAAAGTAATATCCTGAACGCCTTGAAGAGGGATCGGAAGGTATGTCTTGTCGCCTAATGTGCTAAGAGTTACGCTAGTATCGTCGCCTGTGCCTTTTAGGTTGATTTTACTGATACCGCTTAGCTTATCGCTTATAGTATAATCTCCCTTTGTCTCTACGTTTAGAGTCTTTAGGTTGTAGGCGTTAGTATTATTGCTTCCTGAAGCGTTTGCCGCCGTAATGCCAGCCGTAATATCTTTGTCGGTCTTATTTACTACGTTTAGCGTTTCAAGAGCAAACGCATTGTTTATGGTGCTATAAAAATAACTGCCCGTACTAGTGGAGTTCTCTAGAGTAAAGTCTAGCTCTTTTACGGTATTTGAGGCTACGGTTGCCATAGTAGTGCCTTGGTTTGCGGGTACGTCGCTAGCGTTGGCTACTTTTACGTTTAGCTTTTCTGTTCCGTTTGCGGTTATGCTGCCGCTGTTGCCTTTTTCTATAACGAAATCTCTTATATCGGTACTATTGTTTATAGTTACGTTTGTAGAGTAGGTGGCTTTTGCGTTTACTTTTGCTATCTTAGAGTTAAGTATATTTACATTAGCATAACTTCCGTTGATACCTAGCTCGGTTATCTCTTGCGCTCTAGTAAAGTCTAGTACGGAAGCGCTAGTGTTGATATTTAGTACTTCAACGCCGGTCATTTCTACGTGTTGGTTTCCATATATAGCGTCTATGAAGTTTACCGTATCCTTGCCGGCTCCTCCGTCGATAGGTATGATTCTGCCGCTGGCTCCGGTTACGTTAAATACGTCGTCTTGTCCGCTGCCTTTTATGCTTTGAACGTATCCGTTGGCTTTTACGTTTGCGATTAGTTTATTGCCTTTATATTCGCTAGCGTCAAAGCTATATAGTCCGTCCGTAGTATCTACCGTTAGATCAGCCGTTCCTTTTATGTGCATAGTCTTTATGCTTGCAACTTGGTCTGGTTGTCTAATCGTGTTTGAAGTAAATTTAGTTAACTTGCTAGCTCCTCCTACGGCGTTAATGGTTAGAGCTTCTATATGGTCTCCGTTAACGGTAGTTATGTTTATTCTAGCATCTTTATCCATGTTTACATTATTTACAACGATTTCCTGGTTATCGTTGCTTCCGGCTAATACGTCCGTGTTGTATATTAGATTAAGTCTTCCAGAGTCAGTATTTCCGCTTAGTTTTAGATCGTTAATAAGAAGTTTTACTTTATTCTCCGGGTTGATAATGTCTATCTTATTCTCGCCGTTTAAGGTGATGGTTTCTAGGTTGTGGATATATTTAGTATCAAATCTTAAATCGCCGTTAGTCTTGTTGGTTAAATTTAGATTCTCTATATTCTTAACCTCTCCGGTTCCGTTAGTCATTCCGTAGAAGTTAGTGTATAGGTCTAAATTTAAAGTATCGTTTCCGCCTTTACCGTCTAGTTTATCGGTAGCTTTAAAGGTAGTTTGTCCGACAGTAGCAGATACGGCTCCGTTAAATACGTCTGATTTGCCGGTTCCGCTTACATCGTTAGCGCCTGCTGAAAGGTTGTGAATAGTAGGAGCTATAAGGGCGTCTATTTTTGCCTTTTGTTCGTCTAGGTTGGTATTGTTTGTAGTCGCTATTATATCTTGGAATAAAGAGTAGTCGTACGCTCCGCTTTGATCGGCTGGAATGTCGGCTATTTTTTCAGCCATATACTGAGAAATGGCTGTTTTATTTTCAAATACTTTCGCCGCTACCGGATCTGCCGCCTTTGCTATTGCAGAAGTAGCTACTTCAAATAGCTTGGCTACGGTGTCGCCTCTTGAGTTGCCTAATTGAAGGTGTTTTACCCAGGCATTAATACCGTCTGGATCTTGAGAATAGTCTTTGCCCAAGATATTTTTATAAAGCATTTCTACGAAATCTCTATCGTGATCTATGCTGCCGTTAAAATAAGCTACGGCTGCAGGGGAAGATAGCATATCGTTAGCCATCCGTGCTATCGTGGTATTTGCTCCCGCGTTTACCCATGCGTTAAAGCCTGCGCCTTCTGGGGCACGGTTAAATAACGCTACGTAAAGCTGTGCAACTTGTGCTTGTGTTACTGCCATTGAGGACTCCTTTTTAGTATGTTTCTTGAGTTTTTGGGTATCTTTACAGAATACTGTCGCTAATTATAGCACAAAAAAATAAAATTTGTTTAAGAAGATTTGTGTATCGAATAGCCGAAGTCTAAAATTACGCTCGACCAATAAAAAAATAAAGTGCATAACGTCAAAAAATTAGGATGCTTTTTATCGCTAAAATCATAAAATTCTATTTTAAATAGAATTTAAAAATAAATAACTTTGAATAGAAAAAAAGTGAAAAAATATAAGATTTTCCCCGATTTAATGATCGGGGAAAAAGCAAGACTAGTTGATATTCAATGTGTTTTCTGTGTAGTCTGCAGTAAGAATAAGGTCATCTGATCGTACACCAGCTAGTTTAACAACCGTATCGTTAGCGGTTAGAGTGTCTGGCGTACCTACAGCATTTGATGTTGCATTATGAACGACATACGTATCTCCAGCATATGTAAAATAGAATACTTTATTCAAAATTGGAGAAGCGGATTGGTTGCTTGCTATTGCAAGATTAATCGCCTCTTTAAGCGTCGTAGCATCTTTTACTACGTTGTCTTGTACTCTCTCAAATCCTGAAGCTTGTACTAAATCGTCAAATTTGATCTTATCGCCACCAGAAACATCGCCTATTACTACGTATTTGCTAGCATCGACATCAGTCTTAGAGCCTCTAACGTCAAATAAATCATTTCCTGCACCGCCGTTTATAGTAACGGTTTTGTTGGCAACTAGATCTTTTGTGATAATCTCGTCGTCGCCTGCGCCAAGGTCAATATCAACATTGTTTGCAACGTTGTTGGTAAGCATATTGTCAATAAGCGTAACCTTATCGTCCCCGCCAGTGGCCTTTAGCGATAACAAATTTGTATTAGAGTTATCTAAGGTTATAGTACCTTTTTCAACATTTTTAAGTCCGCTTAAGTCGATAGTTCTTACCGTATTGGTAGTATTTGCAGTATTTAGACTATAAATATCATAGCCTGCACCCAAATCACCCGAAACTTTAATGTTTTCAACGGTATTAAGAGTGGCGTGGTTGCTGTAGGAGATGTCAAGTTTATCGCCTTTTACGGAACCTTCTATATCCGCTTTAAAATTTCTAGCCCCAGCCATTGCAACTTGTATATTGCCATTTGCTCCTGTTATTTGTGAAATTTTAAGTGTTATATCGTTTGCAACTAAAATCCCCTGCAAATCAGTTAGTCCAAGAGTTTGACCAAAATCTACATTCATTTTATCTGCATAGATATTGCCAAGCACCGTTTGATGCGCAGTGCCGCCCTTTATAACAAAACTATTTTTTACGAAAGTTTCAGTATTTCCACCGCCGACTAATATAAATTTTTGAATATTAACGCTATTGTTAACAATATTTACAGATCCCGCATGCTCGATATCAAATTTTACTTCGCCTTGAGTGTTGTTGTTTAAAAACGCATTAATTGTACCTTGCGTATTTAAAGTAGCGTTTAGAGATTGGTATCCTTGTTTTTCCATAGTAGCCTGCAAATGATCTGCCGTCAAGTTTATATCCTGGATAGATAAAGCAGTGCCAGCAACTACGGTAGCTGATGACTTTTCAGACGTTCCTTTTAGATTAATAGTAGATAGAGACTCAAGTTTTTCGGGGTCGCCTGTGAAATCAAATCTACCAGCCGTAGCAATATCAAGATTTTGCAACGCTTTCATGTTATTATCGTTAGCTTTAAATACACTATCTTTTTGAACACTTACAATTTTCATAGTAGTTGCCTTTTCAGCCTCAAAGCTAAGGCCTTTAGAAACGACATCCAAAGAGTCTATATTAAGATTTATATACGTAGCTTTATTGGCAGTAACTTTTGCGTTTCCTGACATAATGCCTTTTAAGTTAACATTAAGGCTTGTGGCTTCTGCGGCACTAATGCTTCCCAATTGCGTATCATACGGGTTGTCATTAACATAATTGATAGTTTTTAGGGCAACAGAGTCTATAGTAACAAGATTGCCGCTTTTAGTATTTGTTATATAGTCTAAAGTATCCACCTTAGAATTTATAATATTTACTTTTGTATCTGAAGCCTGAGTATCTTTTAAACCTATAGTTAGTTTGGTTACGTCAGGCGATCTTTCTAAGTCAATGACGGCAGGGACAGCTGTATTGGCAACTGTAGCATTTTTAAATATTAAATGCTCAACAGAAGCCGTAACAAGTTTTCTTGCGGTATCAAGGCCTCCAGTTAAGTTATCGAATTCTAAAGTATCATAGCCATTTCCGCCATCAACGCGTAAAACACCAATAGTGCTTGCATCAATGTCTGCTTTTATTCTGTCGTCAGCGCTACCGCCTTTTATGTTTTCTAGCACTGATTTTGAATTAACTAAGTTGGCAACCAATTTGGCCTTCAAGCCAGAAGCATCAAAGCTCCTAGTGTTTGCGGCAACGGCGACATCCAGACTTGCGTCACCAGAAACCTTAACGTTTTCAGTATTTACATTTTTAATATAACTTGCTCTACCTTGAGTCTTGATATTTAAAGTCTCTATGCCGCTAAATGTAGTGGAAATAGAATTTGACAGCATACCGATAGGAGTACTTGCGCCTACGTTATCAAGAGTTAAATTTTGCTCATCAGTGTTGCCAGATACGGTACCAGACTGATATGTTAGCGTTATGTAGTCATTTTTAAGGTCAGCTACGCTAAAGTCAATAATATTAGCCAAGTTAATAACTCTAACTGCATTATTTCCGTCAAGTTTGGCACTCTTAAGGCCAGTAACACCGTTAGCGTTAAACTCCTTAAGCGCTCCGCCATTGTTTATTAGGTTTAAATTTTCTACATTTTTTAGCTCGCCAGTAGTAAACCCATTAAAATTTGTATTCATAGTAACGCTTAGAGTGTCGTTTCCTGCGCCACCGTCAATTTTGTCCTCAGGATTAAGAGTATTTTCGGAAAATACAGAGCTTGCGACAGCTTTTATGACATCAGTTTTAGCCGTACCATTAACAGTATCCGCTGAAGTAGTAAGCGTATGGAAATCAGCATTTGCCATCTCGTCTACCTTGACTTTTTGCTCAGCCAAATTTGTAGAATTTGTAGTTCTAATTATCTCTTGGAATGGCGTATAGTTGTAATCGCCTGTACCGTTTTGACTAATATTTGAAATTTTCTCCGCCATATATTTAGAAATTTCGGTCTTATTCTCAAATACTTTTGCCGCTACAGGATCTGCTGCTTTGGCTATTGCAGAAGTAGCAACGTCAAAAAGTTTTACAAGCATATCGCCTCTTGAGTTTCCAAGTTGAAGGTGTTTTACCCAGGCATTAATGCCGTCAGGGTCTTGAGAATAATCTTTGCCCAAGATGTTCTTGTAGACCATCTCTACAAAGTCTCTATCTTGATCTATGCTACCGCCGTAATACGCTATAGCCGCATCCGATTTTAGCATATCATTAGCTATCTGCGCTTGAGTTTTAGTTGCTCCTGCGCTTACCCATGCGTTAAAGCCCGCGCCTTCAGGGGCACGATTAAATAACGCTACGTAAAGCTGTGCTTGTGTTACTGCCATTAAGGACTCCTTTTTAGTGTGTTTCTTGAGTTTTTGGGTATCTTTACAGAATACTGTTGCTAATTATAGCATAAAAAATCACTTAAAACGTAAAAATTTAAAAAATAAATTTTACTTAAACGCTCTTTGCAAGTCCCGCATCATATCAACCGATATATTAGAATTTAGCCATTGAAGTTCCAAGTACGAGAGAACTAAATTATAAGATGCCGTTAGCGCTTCGTTTCTAGTTTTAAACACTCTAGCGCGAGCGTCAAATAAATTTACCGCATCCTTCAAGCCCTCTTCGTAGCCTCTTTCTATTGATTTTACGTAAAGCTCCGCATTTTCCAAGGAGCGCTTCATTAACTCGCACTCGTCAATGTAGTTAAGATAGTTATTTATCGCTCTTTTTTGGCTAATCTCTATCTCTTTTTGAATATCTTTTTGTTGTTCGATGCTAGCTAGTCTCAACAGCTTGCCCTCCTCTACTCTTGAGCTAGTAGCGCCGCCCGTATATAAAGGGAGAGTAAATCTAAGCATAGTGTCTAGCTTTCTTCTTCTGTCACCGGAATAGTCGTTGTCTATGTAGTATAAATTTGCATAGCTGATACTAAAATCAAGCGTAGGGAGATGCTCGCTTTTTCTCTTTTTGTATTCTTGTTCCGAAATTTCAACCGCTAAAACGCTATCTTGAAATTTAAAATTTCTAGCTACATCGCTAAAATTTGACAAATTTACTTTTTTGAAAAATTCGGTATCGATGTTTGAAAAGCTATCCTTCACCTCGATCTCTTGCCCGACTAGCTTTACTAGCTCTAGCTTTGCTACTTCGATATTTAGCTTAGCTTTGTTTACGCCCAGCAATGCCTCGTCTAATCTAACTTTAGATTCGAGCATATCCATTTTATTTACTAACCCAAATTCCAAAGATTTCTGCATTTGGTTATATTTGGCGCGGTTAGCTTCTTCGTAGCTTTGAGCAAGAGCTAGCGTCTCGGATGCGAAGGTGTAGTTAAAATACGCTTCTACGACCCTTTTTGCCAGTTCTTGTTTGGTATTTTCATACATCAGCTCGTTGCCGCGCACCCTGATCTCTTCTTGATTTCTTTGATACCAGATTGCCGGTCTAAATATGCTTTGGCTAAGACTAACGCCTACTTTTTTATAGCTTTCGTTTATTTTTGATACTCTTCGCCTGTCCATTCTGTCGTATTTTTCGCCGACATATGCGGCCTCAGCGTTAATGGTCGGCAAAAACATGGCCGTAGCCTGAGTTAGCCTCTCTTGAGAGGCTATACTATTATACATGGTCATTTTAAGCTCATTATTATTTTCGAGCGCCATTTCGTATGCCTGCGAGAGGCTAACGCTTTGAGCAAAAGCTAAATTTGAGGCCAGTAAGGCCGAAAGTAAAATTTTAGTCTTCATTAAATGCCCTTTTAAACATATCTATAAACGGTTTTAAGACATACTCAAGCATCGTTCTATCGCCGGTTTTAATCATTACCTCAACCGGCATTCCCGGAACTATAAAAAAGCCGTTTCGCTTAAAATTTTTCATACCGTCTTCGGTAAGCTCGGCTTTAATATCGTAAAACGAGTGACCTGCATTATCCTGAATGCTATCGGCCGATACGTACGTTACCTTACCTTCCATAACAAAGCTTTGCTTGTGCTGAAATGCGCTAAATCTAATATCGGCAAGCTGTCCCACATGCACCGTATCGATATCTACTACGTTTAGTCTAGCCTCTACGACATAGTCGGTCTCGTCCGGCACTATACTCATTATTCTCTCGCCCGGCCTTATTACGCCTCCTATAGTGTGAAAGGCCAACTCTACAACGCTACCTTCTACAGGAGATTTTACGATAGTACGCTCGGATTGATCCTTTAAAGCATTATAACGCTGTTGCAGATCCACAAGACGAGTTTTAGCATCTTCAAGCTTTTTTAATACATCCTCTTTAAAGGTTCTGTCTCTTAATATAATTTGGGCTTGCGTTTCGGTAACTTGGACGTTTAGTCTTGCTATCTCGGCCTTGCCCGCAGCTATTTCACCCTCGACCGCCGTTTTTTCTCTATTTAAGTCACGTAGCCTGACTTTGTCGGCCAACTGCTCTTTAAAGAGCCTTTCCCACTCCCTAATCTCTTCGTTTAAAGACTTTATGCGGTCTTGTTTGGCGCTCACAATCGCATTTGCGCCCTTGATTTGATTTTCAAGCTGTTTTATACGTTGCTTGAGGATGGATTTTTCCTCATCTAAAAGCTTTTTTTGCGCGTTAAATATACTTAACTGCCCGTCTATGGCCTCTTTATAACCTTCGATTTGCTTTATTTCGTCGCTAAATTTGACCTCCGTCGCATCGTCCTTTTGGGCTTCTAGTCTGGAGACTATGACGCTGGTTCTTAAAAAATCGGCCCTCACTATACTCATCTCGCTTTGCAAAGCGGCATTTTTTATCTCCACTAGCGGATCGCCTGCTTTGACTACGTCTCCGTCTTTAACGAAAATTTTATCTACGACGCCGCCTTCTAAGTGCTGGATGATCTTTTTGTTACTTACGACGTTTATCTTACCTACGGCTACGGCAGCGCTATTAAGTGGCGCCATACCGAGCCAAATTCCAAAAACTCCAACTAGTAAAAATATAATAAACAGCCCAAAACTTACGGTGCCTTTTTCACTTTTAAGTATCATCTTAGCCCTCCGCATCTTCTAGGCTTATGCTACGCCTTTTTTGTTGTTCTGCGACCTGCGGTTGTTGCGCATTTGCCTTGCCCAGCTCAGCCAATACCGCATCTCTTGCGCCAAAGTACATCAATCTTCCCGCATTTAAAACGGCTATTTTATCAACTAAATTTAAGATATTTAGCTTGTGCGTTATTAGCACTATAGTCGCCTTACCCTTCATGGACGCAAGCGCAGCAAATAGCGCTCTTTCGCCATCTTCGTCCAAGCTAGCGTTCGGCTCGTCTAGTACGATTATTTTAGGCTCCTTATAAAGCGCTCTGGCAAGAGCCACTCTTTGACGTTGTCCGCCGCTTAGGCTGGCTCCGCCTATGCCTATTTTGGTTTCATAGCCGTCCGGTAAATTTAATATCATATCATGAACGTTAGCTAGCTTTGCGGCCCGTACGATCGCCTCGCTATCCAGTTCGCCGAATCTCGCGATGTTTTCTGCGATATTTCCTTCAAAAAGCTCGACGTCTTGCGGTAAATATCCCACAAACTGCCCCAAGTGGTCGCTATTATACTGAGTGATGTCGGCTCCGTCCACGCGAACTATGCCGTGAAATACCGGCCATACCCCCAGCATCGCTCTAGCTAGCGAGCTTTTACCAGCGGCGCTCGGACCGATAATCGCGCACATATCTCCGCTTTTAAGCTCAAAATTTACGCCCATCAAAGTAGGGGTTTTGCCGTGAGGCGGTACTAGGCTTATGGTTTCTAGGAAAATATCGCCTTTTGGATCCGGCAGCTTAAGCTTTTCGTTGTCAGCAGGGAAATCCTCCAAAAACTGCGAAAGTCTAGCATAGCTCTCTTTGGTGTTTTTATAGCTTTTCCAGCTTGAGATTAATATATCAAGCGGAGCTAGCGCGCGACCCATGATAATAGAGCCCGCGATCATCATGCCCGGATTTACCTCTTGCAAGACGACCAAATACGCGCCAAGACCAAGCATTAGCGACTGGGAAACGACGCGAAATACCTTACTGATATTTGCGTACATTCCCGCCTTTACGCTAGACTCAGAGTGAGCTTCTAGAAACTCATTATGTTTTTTATGCCAAATTTTCTTTAAATTTCCGTTCATGCCCATGGCTTGGATGACTTCGGAATTTCTCAAATTTAGATCGACGAAGCGGGTTTCAGCGCCAAAAGCGTCATTTGATCTTTTTAGTCCGTCTTTAGTCGCGCCTTCGTTTAAAAGAGCCAAAACAAACAAAACGATCGCGGCCGCGATACTAAAATATCCAAAATACGGGTGAAAGAAAAACAGTATCAGTATATAAAAAGGTAGCCACGGCGCGTCAAGAAATGCAAATACGCCGTTGGTGCTGAGATATTGTTTTATGGTATTTAGATCTCTCATCGGCTGAGAAGATACCCTGCCTGGTTGTCTAGCCGAGAGCTTAAAGATTGCGTCATACACCCTTTCGGACAGCCGTAAGTCTATCTGGTTTGAAAAAACCACTAAAATCCTCGAACGTAAAATTTCGAAAAACATCATACATAGATATAAAAATATAACTATCAATGTAAGGAAAAATAACGTATCAAGGCTTCTTGATGTTACGACCCTACCGTAAAGTTGTAACATATATAGAGGAGAGGTGAGCATCAAAACGTTTATGAACATGCTGAAAATTCCAGCATATATCATAGCATGTTTGGATTTTTTAATACTCTCCTTTAGTTCATTTACTTTCATTTTGCTTTTTGCTTTCGTTGTCTAAAATTCTACCTGCTAAATTTTCCAAATTCGTTAAGCTTCTAATGTGAGCGTCTATAAGGCTCACATAGCCTTTTCTAACGAAATCGGCCAAAGTAGCGTCGTCAAGTTCGTTTAGTTTTTTTCTGCTAACGACAGAAAAGCCCTTGATTAAAGTAATTTTTTTGTCATTATCAGAAACGGTTAGCTCTTTGTTTATTAAAATTCCAGCCTTTTTGATCTCTTCTAACGCTTTTTGCGTAGCTTCTAGCTGAGCATTGTAGTTTTGCATAGCGCTTATAGTATTTTGCAAAAATTCGCTCGGCTCTTCGTTTTTCTTGAATAATTTTTCGCCTTTACCTTTTAGCTGAGGCGCATCCTCGTCTATGCAAAGGATATTTTGATCCTCAACCTTAGCAAGAGTAAAAGGATAGTTTTGCAAGATCGCAGGTACGTAACCTTTGTAGTTTTTATCTATTATTAGATTTTCATTTCTGCCTAGTAGTACTAGCAGTTTAGGCACTACGTCGTTCGTGAAAACTATCGGTAAATCTTTCTCGCAGAAAAATGCCTCGCTCGCTACTATCTCCGCAAACGGAAAGTTCGGCAACGCATCCTGGTGATAAGACACTCCCTTGTGTACTTCTGAATTTAAAGCAACTATTTTCATTTCAGTCCTTTTTTTAAAATTTTGAATTTCTATCTTTTTCGCTAAACTTAAATTTTTATCTATGTTCTTGAAAGTATATCCGCCGTTTTGCTGCAAAAACGCCAGGACATCTTCAAATTCATTTATAAAAACATCTCTAATCTCATATCTTTTGATGTCGCTTTCTTGGATATAGCCTCGCGCCCTGTTTCTACTTCTCATAAAGGTGCTGTTTAATTCTTGCATAATTTTGGGGATATTTAGTGATTTTAAAAACAACGATACGGAATTAGGCTCCAAAACGTAGCCTAAAATTTCCATATCGTATTTTTGGGTTAAAGAATGTAAAATTTCAACATAAAGATCTTTTTCGCTTTGATCGGCAAAAAAGCTGCCCTTTTGTTTTATCAAAACCATTTCTGATTTTATTTCTCTAACCGCTCTACCCAAAATTTACCTTAACCAGTAACTAAAACATCAAGAATGTGATTGTAATCCTTTTATACTTAAAAAAATATTAAAAAGTGCCAGAGTAATTAAGTCTTAATTTTGAAATTTAAATTTATAAAACATATTCGCGATTTTAAACTACTTTTATATCATCGTTTTATATAAAAATAAAGAGGGAAATATATAAATTTAATCCAAAAAACACACTAAAAAGTCATTTGACAAAATATTTTACATGAAATTTTAACGTGTGCAAAAACAGCGCGAAAAAGGCATTTTGCACTTAGTTTTACCGCTTTAAATTACCGTTTTTTCTCCATGATTTATCGTCAATCAGGAATTTAATGCTATAATCGTGGCGGTTTACAACCAAACTCAAATTACCCAACAAGGAGGCCTTTTATGGCAGTAACAAAAGCACAAGTCGCCCAACTATATGTGGCATTATTTAACAGAGCACCCGAAGGTGCAGGTTTAAACGCATGGGTTTCGGCAGGCGTTTTTAGAGATCAAGCTCAAACGGCAGACGCTATGCTACAAAGCCCAGCTATCGCGGCGTATTTTAACGGTAGAATAGACTCAAATCTAGGATATATAGAAAACATCTACAAAAATATCCTAGGCAAAGACTACTCTCAAGATCCAGACGGCATCAACGCTTGGGTGCGCCATCTAGAGCTAGGACACTCAAGAGGCGAAACCCTAGTTACTCTTTTCCAAGTAGCAAGATCGCCTGAGGCTATCGCGGCAGACCCTACGGCAGCGGCGGTATTTGCAAACAAAACGGCAATCGCGGCATATATGGCTGAAAAAATCACTGACATAGAAAGCGACGGATCGGGCAACTTTAACTATGCTCCGTTCCAAGATATTATCGCTACTACAAACAGCACAAACCTAGAAGAGCAAAAAGCTAAAATCGATCAACTAGCCGCAGAAGCAGCAGCAGGAAGCAAGACTTTCACCACCGGTCTTGATAATTTCCTAGGCACGGACGGCGACGATACGTTTAACGGTATCTACTACGCAGGCGGCGGCGCGAAGACGTCTACTCTATCATCTCTAGACACCCTTGATGCTAGAGGCGGTAAAGATACGCTAAATCTAACCGTACTAAAAAACGGAGCAGATGAAGTTAAAATGACTGACTTAGATACGGCGATGAACGGCATTAGCAACATCGAAAATTTAAACATAAAATCAGAAGTCAAATTTAATCCAGCAACAGTAACCATAAACAAAGGCTTAGATAACCTAAGCGTTCAAACTATCGATACTATAACTTTAACTACCGACACCAAAGAGGTAGTAGCTGTAAATACCACCGGAGTAGTTACTTTAACGGCTGCCGAAGCTACAAAAGAGGTAGTAGCAAAATCATCTGCTGACTCAGTAACCGTAAATGCGGCTAAACTAGAGGGCAAGGTATCTATCGACGCAGGCGCAGGCGCAAACCTAACGGCAGCAAAAGCGCAAGAAGTCGTCATAAAAGCTAAAGGTAACGCAGACATAACCGCAGATAAAGCTACGAAAGTAAATATAAATCTAAACGATAAAGCCAATACACTTACCATTACGGCATCGCATCCATTGGCAGAAGCTACCGACGTAACCCTATCTAGCCTAAAGCTAGCAAGCGCTACAGCACTAGCAAAAGCTACGAAAATAAGCGTAACCGATGTTGATTTTGCCACGTTTAATATCTCTACCGATGTAGAAAACGTTGATTTTAGTATGAACTATAAATTTAAAGAAGGTAGTACCGATGCTCAATTAACAGCAGCTCTAGCGGCAGCTAACGCAACAAATCTAACTCTACACGCAAAAGCCGATAGAAAAGCATTCTTTACCTACAGCGGCGCGAATGATAAGCTAGTAAAAGCAGTCATCGACGGCGACGCTAAAAATTTAACCGCTGATTTTAGCGCACAAACAAAACTTGCAAACCTAGACGCAAGCGCATTTACCGGAAATTTTGCAAATCTAAAAGTCGGCAACGTAGCCAACTCAACCGTAAAACTAGGTAGCGGAAACGACGCAGTAGAGCTAACGGCAACCGCAAACAAACAAACTATCGACGGCGGAGCCGGAACAGACCTAGTATCGGTAACTTCAACTATAGCAGCCGCCGGCGCGGGCAATGAAGTAACGTTTACCAACTTTGAAGGATTGCAAATATCAAATGCACTAGCCGATGACGTAGATATGTCTAAATGGGGAGCGTTTAATAACGTCACTCTAGTTCAAGGCGTAAGCGCTGGAGGTAAGCTTCAAAAACTTCTAAACGACTCCACTATAACTATAGACACGGTCACTCTATCAGCCGATCTTGTCGTAGGGGTCAAAGACGCTGCTACGGGCACTGCCGATAAGGTAAATTTTGTATTAAATCCAAAAGCTACCACTGGAGGTCTAACGGGCAAATTCGTAGTAGACGACATAGAGAACATAGACATAGCGTCAAATTTAGACAACGCAAAAACAGCCGCAGCCGTAAACACAATCGAACTAAAAGCTAGCGCCGCCGCCAAAGACACGCTAACTAACGTAGTAATAAAAGGCGATGCAAACTCAACAATACTAACTCTAGACGCTACTATAACAAAGGTAAAAACCGTAGATGCAAGCACTCTTAAAGGAAAATTTACATTTGACGCTAGCGGCCACACTTATGAAAAATCCGTAATCAAAAGCGGAGCGGGCGATGATACGATAACCTTTGGTAGCAAATCAGGCGCAACCGTAACCGGCGGAGCGGGTAAAGATACGTTTGTATTAGGAGCCGTAGGCGACAACGCAGCATTCCCTGCATCAAAAACGGCTACTATCACGGACTTTTCTAAAGGCGACAAACTCAAAATAGGCGCAAATTTAACGGGAACCATTGATCAAAATATCGCAAGATACGATTCAACCAAATCGCTAGACTTTGCAAACAACCTATCTAGAGCCCTAGACGTCGCAACGGCTGCAAGCAACAAACTAGCTTACTTTACCTACACCGATCCAGATAGCAATGCGACAGACACCTATCTAGTAAGATCAGACACTAGCGCTGGTCTATCCGCCAACGACTATGTAGTAAAACTAACCGGTATAGTAGATCTAGCAGGTGCTACGCTTGCCGATGCGGGTACAAACCTAGAGCTAACCCTCTAATATCCGCGATAAACCCCGACCTTTCGGGGTTTATCCTCTTTAAACTCTCAAATTTTCTCTCTTTCAAATTTTGCCGAACGAATCAAATTTAACGACGGACCAAATTTGCGCTCAGATTTAATCTGCCGCACGTAAATTTGACAGCAAAAATGCAAATTTCGCCGCATCAAATTTAAAATAATCAAATTTGCACCGCTCTAAAATCCCCTAAAATTCGCCCTTCTCAATCAAATTTGAAAAAAACAAAAAAAATTTTACCTCTACCCCTAAAGTTTTTTTGATTTCGTCCGATATAGTTTTTGAACGACAAGAAGTCGTAATTAAACTTTAAAAGGATTTACAATGAGTTTTCGTATTAACACGAACATCAACGCTCTAAACACACACGCAAACGCAGTCGGTAACAACCGCAACCTTTCTCTTTCTTTGGGTAAACTTAGCTCAGGTTTGAGAATCCAAACTGCAGCAGATGACGCTTCCGGTCTTGCTATCGCTGATAGCCTTCGCTCTCAAGCTAGCGCGCTTGGTCAAGCTATCGCAAACGGTAACGACGCTATCGGTATCATCCAAGTAGCGGATAAGGCTATGGACGAGCAGCTAAAAATCCTTGATACTATCAAAGTAAAAGCTACTCAATCAGCTCAAGACGGTCAAACAAGCGACTCTCGTCAAGCGCTACAAGCCGACATCGTTCGCCTAATGGAAGAGCTAGACAATATCGGCAATACGACGTCTTTCAACGGCCAGCAGTTACTAAACGGAACATTCTCTAACAAAGAGTTCCAAATCGGCGCTTACTCAAACCAAACAGTTAAAGCTTCTATCGGCGCTACTACGTCAGATAAGATCGGTCTAACAAGATTTGAGAGCTCTAAGCTATTGACATTTGCAGGCGTAGTCAGCCTTACTTTCCTAAACGTAGACGGTATAAACAACGTAAAAGTAGCTGCGGCTACAATCTCAACCGGTCTAGGTAAAGGCGTAGGCGCTCTAGCTGAAAATATCAACAAGCTATCCGATAAAACCGGCGTTAGAGCTACCTTTGATACTACATGGGTATCTAGTAAAGCTATCAGCGGCGGTCAGATCCTAAGCCTTGTCATCAACGGCGTAAAAATCGGCGACCTAGAGGTAAAAGAAGGCGATAAAAACGGCGCTTTGGTAAATGCTATCAACAAAGTTAAAGACCAAACAGGCGTAGAAGCATCTGTAAACACCGAAGGTAGAATGGTACTAACTAGCCGCGACGGTAGAGCTATAAAAATCTCAGGCGACAAAGTAAGTGCCGGTCTAGGCGGAAAAAGAGGAACATCTATGTTCGTAGGACGCCTAAACCTAGTTCGCCTAGACGGTCGCGATATCAAGGTTAAGTCAACAAATGCTGGCGGCAAATTCTCCGTAGCGTTTAGCAAAACGGCTAACAGCCAGGGCGGTAACCAGCAGTCAGTGGCTCTAAGAGATATCAAGGGTCAACTAGATCCGGATCTAGCCGCTGCTATGGGCTTCCAAAGAATGAGTAAAGGCGTAATGACTTCTGCTCAATCAGCAGGCGTTATGACTCTACGCGGTGCGATGGCTGTTATGAATATCGCTGAGTCTGCTCAGAAAACTCTTGACCAGATCCGCTCAGACCTAGGTTCTGTTCAAAATCAGCTTGTCGCAACCGTAAACAACATCACGGTTACTCAAGTAAACGTAAAATCAGCCGAATCTCAAATCAGAGACGTTGATTTCGCTGCCGAGTCAGCAAACTTCTCTAAGTTTAACATCCTTGCTCAGTCAGGAAGTTATGCTATGAGCCAAGCTAACTCTGTTCAGCAAAATGTCTTGAGACTACTTCAGTAGTCGAAAGCATTTCTACACGCTAAGCGGATCTTACTCCGCTTAGCCGAAAGACGCTTTAAGGCCGCTTCGGCGGTCTTAGATTTCAAAAACCCAAACACCAATAATTAAGACATCTCCAAAAATAATAGTTATTATAGACGCTAAATTCGGCGTCTATATCTTTAGAAGTGAATTTTAAAGTCGAGTTTTTACCCGCTCGACTTTTTGCTCCAAATTTTATCCCATTTTTCCGAGTCAAATTTAAATTCAAACGGCAAATTAATGCCATTAGTTTAAATTTTTTGCTACAATTACCGCAAAAAATTAAAAAGGCTATATTAATGAAAAGCTTAATCATTGTGGAGTCCCCCGCGAAAGCCAAAACGATAAAAAACTTTCTAGGTAAAGACTACGACGTCATCGCATCAAAAGGTCATATCAGGGATCTGCCAAAAACGGCATTTGGCATCAAGATCGAGGGCGAAAAATTTACTCCAGAATACAAAATAAGCGCCGACCACTCCGCAATAGTAAAAGAGATAAAAGAACTCGCTAAAAACGCCGACCAAATCTACCTCGCAACCGATGAGGACCGCGAAGGAGAGGCCATCGCCTACCATATCGCAGCAGCTATTGGCAAAAAGCCGGGGAGCTTGCCTCGCATCGTGTTTCACGAGATAACCAAAAGCGCCATCGAAGCGGCTCTAAAAAACCCTCGCACGATAAATATGGATAGCGTAAACGCGCAGCAAGCACGCCGCCTGTTAGACCGAATCGTTGGCTACAAGCTCTCGCCGCTGTTAAATTTAAAAATCCAAAAAGGCCTAAGTGCGGGACGCGTGCAAAGCGCGGCTCTAAAAATCATCGTAGATAGAGAGTGCGAGATACGCGACTTTAAACCGATCGAATACCACAGTATAGATGCTGTTTTCAAAAAAGACCTCGACGCCGAGCTAGTTAAATTTGAAGCGCAAAAGATAGAAAAGCTCACGATAACAAACGGCGACCGAGCCAAATTTATCGTAGAAAATTTAAAAAACGACAAATTTAGCGTCCGCGAGATCGAAGCCAAAGAGCGCAAAACCGAGCCCGCGCCGCCTTTTATGACCTCGACGCTACAACAAAGCGCGAGCAACCGCCTAGGCTTTAGCCCGAAAAAAACGATGATGATCGCGCAAAATTTATACGAAGGCGTGCAGACGCATCAGGGCTTCATGGGCGCGATAACCTACATGAGAACGGACAGCCTAAATCTCGCCAAAGAAGCTGTCGCTGCCGCGCGCGAGACGATCGAGAAAGAGTACGGCGAACGCTACCTGCCTGCCAAGGCCAAATTTTACGCCACCAAAAGCAAGGGCGCGCAGGAAGCCCACGAGGCGATCCGCCCAACGAATCTTAACTTCACGCCCGCTATCGCCGCGCAATATCTAGAAAAAGACGCATTGCGCCTTTACACGCTCATCTATAACCGCTTTTTAGCGTGTCAAATGAGCGCTAGCGTGAGTCAGACTCAAAACGTATTCGTCGCGGGCGCAAAAGGCGAGTTTAAAATAAGCGGCCGAAAAGTGCTGTTTGACGGATTTTACCGCGTTTATGGCGATATGGATAAGGATAAAATTTTGCCCGACCTAAAAATCGGTGACGAGATGAGTCTGCAAAGCATCAAAAGCTCGCAGCACTTCACCGAGCCGCCATCTCGCTACTCGGAGGCCGGACTCGTTAAAAAGCTAGAAAGCTTAGGCATCGGCAGACCTAGCACCTACGCGCCGACCATCTCGCTGCTAACCTCTCGCGACTACGTCAAAGTCGAGAAAAAGCAGCTCGTGCCAAACGAGATCGCCTTTACGATGATGGGCGTTTTAGAGGAGCATTTTAGCGATATCGTAGATAGCGAATTTACGTCAAACATGGAAGAAAAGCTCGACCACGTCGCCGAAGACAAGGCCGATTGGCAAAAGCTTTTGAGCGATTTTTATCATCCGTTTATAGATAAAATCACAGCGGGCAAAACAGGCATAAAAAGCCAAAAGGTCGCCACTCCTATCGGCGAAAAGTGCCCTGAATGCGGCGGCGAACTACTACTGCGAAAAGGGCGCTACGGCGAGTTTATCGCGTGCGGAAACTTCCCGAAATGCAAATACTCGCGCAATATCACAAAGGAAGGGCAAGGCACGCAGGAAGGCGAAGCTGCGGCAAAGCCGAAAAAAGAGCTAAAAAAGATCGACGTACCGTGTCCAAAATGCGGCGGCGACATCGTCGAACGCATCAGCCGCAGAGGTAAATTTTACGGTTGCGCAAACTATCCAAAATGCGACTTCGTCTCAAACTACGAGCCGGTCGCGCAAAAATGCGACGAGTGCGGCGGCGATATGATCAAAAAAGAACTCAAAAAAGGGACGTTTCACGAGTGCACAAAATGCAAGAAAAAGGTGCAAATAGGAGATTTGTAAATTTTGTTTGTTTGAATAATTTTTAAAATTTTACTCGTTTTAAATACGATTTTTTTAAACCTAAAAGCTAAATTTTTAAAATTTACTCGCTCAAAGCAGTTACCTACCAAATTTCGGCTTCGCTATCGCTTAGCACGAAATTTGGAGGCGAAAGCTTTTCGGTCGTAAATTTTAAAAATTCTTGAGAATTAAATTTGCAAAATTTTAATGCAAAACGATAAGGCGAAGTATTTTTGCTCTAGACGAGGCGGATTTAAATTTTACGACGGGAGCTACCTCGTCGGTAGTGACCGAGTAAAATTTAAATCCAACGAAGTATAGGGCAAAAAGACAAGCCGCTAAAAAAGGAATAATCTAATGAAAACTATTATGTTGTGTGCTATTTGTTCGGTAAGCTCTGGCAACTGCTCCGAGGATTGCGGCTACTGCACGCAAAGTGCGGGCATAAATGCCAGCATCGAAAAATACAAAATGAAAAGCGTCGAACAAGTAGTCGCCGAGGCCAAGATCGCAGCGGCAAACTACGCGCTGGGCTTTTGCCTAGTCACCAGCGGCGCAAGGCTCACGGACAAAAAGACCGAGGAGATCGCCCGCCTCGCGCGAGCAGTAAATAAAGAAGTCCCAAACCTCATGCTGATCGCTTGCAACGGCATGGCGACGCTACCGCAGCTAAAAGAACTAAAAAGCGCGGGCGTGTTTAGCTACAACCACAACCTCGAGACCTCGCGCGAGTTTTTCCCGCAAATTTGCTCGACGCATAGCTGGGACGAGCGCTGGCAGACCAACATAGACGCCAAAGAAGCGGGGCTAATGCTCTGTACGGGCGGGATTTACGGGCTTGGCGAGAGCGAGGCTGATCGCGCGAGCTTGCAAGCTAGCCTTGCCAAGCTTGATCCGTTTTCTAGCCCGATAAATTTCTTTATCCCAAACGACGCGCTACGCGTCAAACGACCGCCCATGGGAGTGGACGAAGCCCTGCGGATCATCGACGACACCGTCCGCGCACTGCCTAACGCTCGCGTTATGATAGCAGGCGGCCGTGAGAAAATTTTAGGCGAACGCCAATACGAAATCTTTGATCACGGCGTCTCTGCCGTCGTTATCGGCGACTACCTCACGACCAAGGGCGAGGTCGCTAGCCGCGATATCGCCGAGTTTAAAGCGCGCGGATTTAACTTCGCAACGCTTTGCCACTGATGCAAAATTTACTCTTAATCGGGTGCGGCGGATTTTTGGGGTCGGTTTGTAGAGCTGTTTTGAGTGGTGCGGTCGCTAAATTTTGTCCCAATTTTCCGCTTGCTACTCTTTGCGTCAATGCTCTTGGTAGCTTTTTGATCGGCATACTACTCTCGTTAAATTTGAGCGAAAATTTAAGGCTCTTTCTGGCCGTCGGCACACTCGGCGGCTTTACGACGTTTTCAACGTTTAGCTATGAGACGATACGCTTATTTAACTCAGGGCAAAATTTAGCCGCATTTTTAAACGTGTTTTTTAGCGTTTTTGTTTGCCTCGGGTTTTGTTATCTAGGCACCGCTATTCGCTGAAATTCTAAATTTTACCCACCGAGACCCGCACCTTTAAGATGCTAAATTTGGTTTAGTTAAATTTGGTGTTTCAAGTCGAGCTTCCTTGCGTAAAAAACAACCGTTTAAGGTTGTTTTTTACTTTATTGTAAAGGGGGTGGGGGCTTAAATTGCGCTCTGCTTTGCAGCTCTCAAAGAGAGTGCAAGCAC